>JAGACY010000195.1 GCA_017613855.1 Pseudomonadota bacterium | reverse complement strand
ATCACGCGGCCGGTGAGCGCATAAACCAATTGTTTTTCGCTGCCCTGCGGGTATTTGGTCTGCAGCGCGCAGATGTCGATCGTCTGCAGTGTGCTGTTGTTCACGGCGTCCGTCATCGTCTGGATGGCATCGGGCTTGTTGATTTCGATGCCGAAACGGCAGCGTTTGACGCCCAGAATCTTCATCATGATGCGGATGCCCTCGATGACTTCGGCGGGCTGTTCGAGCATCACGCGGTGATCGGCCGTGAGATAGGGTTCACATTCGGCACCATTGATGATGAGCTCGGTAATTTTGGTGTCTTTGGGCGGTCTGAGCTTGACGTGAACCGGGAAACCCGCGCCGCCGGCACCTACGATCCCGGCATTGTGAATGATGTCGATGAGCTCATCGACCGATAAATCCGACCAATCTCGCTTTTCTTCGTACTTCTTTTCTTCGGGATTGGTTTCGACAATCACGGCCGGCGTCATAATTTTTATCGGATGGCCGGCATTGGCAATGGCTTTGACTTTTCCCTTGCATGAGGCATGAATAAATGTGCCCAGTCCCTGCTTGACTTCGCCAATCACCTGGCCTTCTGTGATTTCATCGCCTTTTTGTACGGTAGCCTGCGCAGGTGCACCGATGTGCTGGCTGAGCAGGATGGCGATTTCTTTGGGCAACGGCATCGGTTCGATGGCGAGCCCTTCGGTTTTTTCTTTGTTCTCGGGCGGATGAATACCGCCTTTTTTAAACGTGAGCAATTTCATGTCCATCAACCTCCATTCGGACATACGCGGCGAAGCGTATAGCACATCCGGAGGCTGAATGACACGATAAAGTTGGGGTTCGGTTGTGATACATCATTAAAATCAGGCATGAATCAGCCCAAACCCCGATAGGACTTTAGAAAGATTTACCCTTACAGGGATCCTTTGACGTTATTTTGTTTGCATCCCAATAACAACCTTCATAGCATGTGTCTTCATGGTAGTATTTGTTGTCTTCATCTTCGGCACATCTGCACGATAAATTAATTTTTGCGTAAGCGATATTGCTGTCCTCGTCATTCTTTACGACTTTCCATGGCTTTTCTGGACATACATATTGTTGATAGTAAATATCATATTGACACTCGCCATTCTTGCATAACGCATGTTTGGGGCATTGCGTATCACCGCAAGTGCAGCCTTTTTCCTGCGTACACCTCAAACCGACGGGCATGTCGAAAGCCCCCCAGCCGCATTCATAAGCAAGGGACTGCCAATATCACATGCATATTCGGATAGATGATCCGGCGTCACCCCACGATCTATGCATGTGTGTCTTCGTTCGCATTCCCGAGCGTGCTGTTATCATCATTATCTTTGTTTCCATCCGGCACCGAATCGAATGGAGCATGATGCGTCTTTTGCCAGTAATCATCATCCTGCCAGCCACTGAACTCCAAAACAGGTTTTCCCTCATGCAGAACGAATCTGATATAACAGTATTTAGTGGCAACATCATTTGGAATAATATTGCCACCACAGGTTTTCAGGAATTCTCCAATCGTAAGCTTTTTGGCTTCATCACTGCCAGCAATGGATATATCCGAATCGTATTCTTTTAGCGCCTTCTCAAAATCGCTTACTTGCTTATTCTCGTCTTCATAGTAAATTGACTGAGCGAAAATATCGTATGTAAGTTCATCTGTTCTGACGAACCGATAATAATATATTTTTTTGTCGAATTTCTTGGTGAATGGATCACGGAAAGAAAGGCCATTCATGCAATATTTGCCTTTCTCGCTCGTTGATTTACCGCATGTGCAGCCGTCAGGATTTATACATTTCTGAAGGCCGTGTTCGATGATATAACCATCCGAATTTTGTTTGAGTGTGGCGCGATCGACACAATGATTTTTGTAACATACAGCCATCGCAGGACAATCCTGGCTACCGCATGTACAATTGAAATCGTTACATACACTGACTAATTTTGTGCCCTTGCCTGGTTCACAGACATACGCATCGACATCGATAACATCGTCGCCACACATGCAGCCTTTTTTGCCTGGCACAGCATATCTGCCGCAATACTCAGGTTTGCATATCTCCTGTTTGGTGTATTTTTGGCCATAACAGCTGCAGCTGTCTGAATTGCATACGAGATTGTCGAGATCACTGTCGCAGATAAAGCCGACAACTTGGTCTGTAACTCTCGAACTACCGCAAAAACACTGATTCTTTTTGCATTCCGCATTCTGTGGACAGATAACATCACCACACGCGCAGCCTTCGGGCTTGTTGCACCGCAGATCGGTTTTGTCTTGTGCGATTGGGGCTTCGTCGGCTTTTGGTGCTTGCTGCGCCGCATCTGCATCAGGCACAGGATTTTGTGCTTGCTGCACCGCATCTGAATCCTGTTGATTTGCAGCCTGAGGTGCATTTGCGACCTGCGTCTCTGGTGCAGGTGCATTATCCGATTTTTTACTGCATGCACTAAACGCTTTGCATGAAATGAGTACGAACAGAAGCTGTTTTTTCATGGTGATCTCTGTGCACTGTCTAAATATCCAGCACGAGTTGGTTAAACATATGGATTGTGGGTGATATGGAGGGCATTTCTCCGTCTGCGATCAGATACGCAGTCCGATATGACATCACAGGTGAGAAATAAAAGCGAGCCGTATTGGCGCAGCCAATAGGCGAGCAAGCGAGCTGTAGGGGCGGCCCTGCGTGGCCGCCCCAAAGCGAGCATATAGCAGCTAAAAGAAAAAAGCGAGCCGTATGTGCTGCAGGCATCATGTAAAATTGTTTTCGAAAAAACGTCATTCGGGGATTAATGTTTTATGCCAATGCAGTTAGAAGACAAGTCAGGCCATTTGGGCGGCATCGTTGACGGCATACTCGTCGGCGTGCGTCCGGTCTTGTGGATTCAGTATTGATTTGGGCAGGGGCTGCCACGCAGAGCATAGGCGTTAACATAAAATCCTCCTCAACTGACGTTTCCTGGGTGATTCAGACAGCTGAATAAGAATCGATTTATATTCTCTTCGGAGAGTCCATAACGATATGTAGCCAATAATTACGTTAATAATTACATGCATAATAAATCGATACTCACGCCAAACGCTCTGCACTCGAGTGTTTAGAGCAGTATCCCCAGGGGGAAAAAGCAGCATTAAGCTGCTTTTTCCGAATTTGAT
>JAGACY010000025.1 GCA_017613855.1 Pseudomonadota bacterium | reverse complement strand
GTCGATTAACTTATTATCTTTGTAGTTTTGAACATAAAGTCCTCCACCTACCCCCGCCAACACCAACCCTACGCCAGTAAATGCCACTCCCGTCCATAATCCCGCCGCATAGTGCATTCTTTCTGCTTCATCTTCTTCAAACGTTTCCAGTTTTCCACTCAGCGATGCGGCTTTAACATCGCCCTTGAGCTTGAGGTTTTCTGTGGTCAGGGCTTCTATTAAAGCTTTTTGCTTCTCGAGCTCTTCCTGCCGCTTGGCGATTTCGTCCGGCCGTGCCTCGGGGTGTTCGGCTTCGTACCGGCCATTCCACATTTTCTCGAGTGTGTCGCCCTTCACGGCGAATTCTTCGGTAAAGCGCGTGGCGCGCTGCATGTAATAGAGCGCTTTGGTGTCGTCGCCCTTTTCTTTGTTGATGATCCCCATGGCATAGTTGAGCTGCGGCGACCGATCACAGATGGCATTGAGGTTTTCGGCGGTTTTATAGGCATCGTCCCACTGTTTGGTCTTCATCTGGCTGCTCAGTTGGGTCATGCCGTCGTTCCAGTCCGCATTATTATTGAGCGTGGTACAGTTGTCTGCAAATGCATGGGCACTAAACGCCAAACATCCTGCTCCCAGTGCAGTCACTTGCAGCAATGCTCTCATCTTTCTACTCAACTTCATCGTATTTCCTCGTGCTCTGTGATTAAAAATTTAAATGCTTTGGCCTTTTCAGGTCGGTTTAGGCACATTTCACTACTCATAGTTTAACATAGTATAAAGTCGATTGCAAAACGAATGCCGATAATGATAATGCACAATCCGGGGTTGCGCCATGGTGCTTGGAAATCAATGTATTACTTTTGAGGAGCCCTCGATGAACATGATCTGTAGATGTAGAAAATACCATTCGCGTTTTGGGATTGCTCTTTGCGTTGGTTTGGCATTGTTTTTGTCCTCGTGTTCAGATGATGGTTCCAAATCTGGTACTTCGATTTCCTCCGAGGTCGATGTCAATGACCGGTGTGTGGATAAAACCCTCAAAACTGAGCCTGGCATATGCGGCTGTCAGTTTGAAGATAAAGATATCGACGGGGATGGCAGTATCGATTGCCCTGTGCGCATGATCCCTGATAATCCATTGCCCGTTCTACAGGAGATTCCGGGTAAGTGTGATGAATGGGAGTACCCCAAACACCATGTCATCGAGAACCCGGTTTTGCCCGAATACGGATACGAAGTCATTATCGATACCCAAAAGTACAATATTTCGACGGTGTATGACATCGGTAAAGCCGACGATACGACAAAGGGACTGAATCAGGCCATTAAAGAATACAAGGAAGCCGGTTATAACCGTATCGTCATTCCGTCCGGCCATTATCCTTTGACTGATCAGGGCATTGCACCGGGCAGTAATGTTGCCATCATTATGGGGCCGGATGTTACTTTTCAGATGGTTCCGACCAATCGCGGTGATTGCGGACTAATCACCCTCAAAGGACAGGAAAATGTATATATTGAGGGCGGCAATCTCATCGGCGAAAGATATGAACATATTGATGAGAAATACAATTACGAATGCGGAGGTATGCAGTTCTTTAACAGCGGCCACATCTTTGTCAATGGCGTAAAAATTAAATCAGTACACGGAGACGGCATACTCATTTTAGATTATACACCGACAGAAGAAGAAACAATTGCCAAAGATATCATCATCGCCAATAGTGAGATAGATGATGCGTACCGCAATGGCATCGCCGTTGTCGGCATGGATGGCATTCGTATTTCACATAACCATATTCATCATACCAATGGCAGTTCGCCGGAATTTGGCATTGACTTCGAGCCTAATGGCCGATCCCGCAAAATTTTCAGGGCAATTGTCGACAATAATACATTCAATGATAATGTGGCCGGCGATTTAATTATATATGGCCAGCAGACGTTCGTCGAACATAATATCTTTGATGTCGGCAATTTGGACAAGATGATCGATGGCCCCTTTATTACGAGAGCCAATACTTCGACATATATATTCTACAAAAATAAGGTCACCAAACCCGTAAAAAATACGGGATGCAGTAACCAGCTCTTTTGTTCATACGGGTTCACAAAGGGAACTGTTCCCGATGAAACACAGCAGAAATATCCGAGCTTCTTTGTAGAAAATGATATCCCCAATCAGCGCGTTCAGCTGACCTACGTCAACCGGCTTTGCATTAAAGATAATGTCATGCATGGCGGACATTTGTCCGCATCCACGATAAAAAATCTTCGCGTGATTAACAATCGCGTTGAAAAATTGATAGATGACGCCATCACGGGATCCTATTCATTCAAAAACATCTATGGCGGCAAAGCCGGAGGAAATGTCATTTGCAAATACGACGATGCCGGTCAGGAAGTTTGTACAGAATATGAAAAGCTCAATGAATTGAACGATTCCCCCAAAGACGAGGCTTGGGGATTGAATACACAGTGGTATTAATTCATTCTCAATTCGTATTTGAATGACAAATACAAAGTTCTATCATGACCCGTAGGGCGGTATCATTCATCGCCAATAACCGTGGTAAGCACAGCCCGGGGCGGGAGCACAGCTTAGCCCCGGGAAAATGAGATTCCGCCCACAAATTCACCTAATGGGTGAAATAATATAAAGAAAGCAGGATGCAACGTCCTGATTAACAGTGTTGCCTCTCAATATCTGACTAATATTTGATTCCATCTGCAAAGCTTTTGACAGCATCTTTGCAGTTTTCGGAACCATCAAATAAGAATAAGGTCGACTCAACCTGAGTTGCATAGAAAAACTGTCCGCCGCCGGTTTTCGAGAAATAGTGATAATTGGCCATGTTTGCGGCAGAAGAAACCCCGCCAATATGATTATTCTTAATGGCGTTTGAGGCAGCAAAGAATTTTCTTTCCGCATCGGCTCTCGTACCTAAGAATTCAAATCCAACGGTGCACTCGCCTTTGGTGAACTGAAACGCGTTGTCCAGTTTTATCACAGTAAAACCATTGTCCTTTGCTGCAGCTTCGAGAGCGGCTTGATTCGTGGGGTCTTTGCTGCATGCCATAAGCATTGGGATGGCACACAATAACAGCAGAGCAACTTTTTTCATAGGGCCTCCAAAGAACTTAATAAAATGCGAGGGCGTATCGGCAAAGCCGATAGCCCGAGCGCCCAGGCCGTATGCGCAGCGCGCATAGGCGGGCTCCTTAAACCTATTCACTATTCACTATTACGTATTCACTGACAATTATCTGCATTTTTCTTGGCGGTATTAATACTGGCTGTAAGAATTTTAATAATTTCGATGCACGATTCGTGCATGAGTTCATACTGCTGTTCGCTGATACCATCTGTGCTCAAAAGCAGCTCCAGTCAGTAATCCGTTTCTGCCGCTTCTTTGAGCGCAATGCTCATTTTGTTAATAAAGTCCGCAGAACTCTGAGCATAATAAGATTCACAGACATTTGCCCCTATACTCGTACCTGAACGAAGCACCTGCTTGGAAATCACAGCAGCCCTCTTTTGTTCGCGCAGATAATTGTACATTCGGATAACAGCTATCGCGAATTTCTTGCTCTTTTCACGCAGGATTGAGTCTTTCATAGGCAGTGAATAGTGAATAGTGAATAGAGAATAACGGAAACTATCTCCGAATATCCCTAATCAGCTCATTCGGTTTTGGCGCGTCATTGCTCAGTGTGATGGCATCGAGCAGCATCTTGCAGGCGGTCTCGCATTTCTTTTCGTCCTTGTAGTAGACGGTAAAGAGAGCGTCGCCGGCTTTGACTTTGGCGCCGATTTTGTGCAGCACTTCGAGGCCGACGCTGTGATCGACGGGTGCACCGGCAACTTCGCGGCCTGCGCCGAGGATGCAGCCGGCTTTGCCGACTTGTTCGCAATTGAATGCCGAGACGTAGCCGTCGCATGGGGCCTTGACCTGGACGGTGTCTTTAGCGATTTCGAGAATGCTGTAATCGTCGACGGCGCGGGCGTCACCGCCTTGTGCGGCAATGCTCTTGCGCATTTGCTCGAGTGCGCGGCCCGAGGTGATGGCTTTTTCGAGTTCGTCGCGGGCATCGTCATTCGAAATGCCTTTGGCCATGGCGAGCATTTCGGTGCCAAGGGTATAGCAAAGGTGCGCGTAGTCGGCGGGGGCGTTGCCTTTGAGCATTTCGACGGCTTCGATGAATTCGTTGGCATTGCCGACGGCGACGCCGAGCGGCTGATCCATGCTCGTGATGCAGGCGCGGACGTTGCAGTTCATGGCGCGGCCGATGCTAATCATCGTGTCGGCCAGTTTTGTGGCGCGATCCTGGGTCTTCATGAAGGCACCGGATCCGACTTTGACGTCGAGCACGAGGCCGTTCAGGCCGACCGACAGTTTCTTGCTCATAATAGATGCGGCAATCAGCTCGATCGAAGGCACGGTACCGGTCACGTCGCGCAGTGCATAGAAGATTTTATCGGCGGGAACGAGCGACCCGGTCTGGCCAGTAATGACATAGCCCGATTTGGCAATGCCTGCTTCGATTTCGGCTTCACTCAGGTCAACGCGGAAACCGGGTACCGATTCGAGTTTGTCAAGTGTGCCGCCGGTGTGACCGAGGCCGCGTCCCGAAATCATCGGAATGACAGGCCCGCATGCCGCAACCATCGGAGCGAGTGTCAGGGAGACTTTATCGCCGACACCGCCGGTCGAGTGTTTGTCGACTTTATATTGATTGGCGAGTGATTTGAGCGAAAGCGTGTCGCCACTGTAGAGCATCGCCTGGGTATAGGCGACGAGTTCCTCGGGCTGCATCCCTCTGAAAAAGACGGCCATCAAAAATGCGGCCGTCTGATACTCGGGAACTTCTTTGCGTACCACGGCATCCACAAATGCCTTGATGTCCTGTGCAGGGATTTCCTTGCCATCACGTTTCATTTCAATCAAATCGACGACGCGCATGTTTTTCTCCTTTTTATTGAGTTTTTCTTCCGGGGCTCTGCCCCAGACCCCGCCAAAGGACTAAGTCCTTTGGAATCCATAATATTTTTTCTTTAGTCTTTTCGTTGTTGCTGACGATTCGTCATGCGTATTCAAAGTTTGAAATGGGGCCCCATTTCGCAGTAGGACTGCAGTGTCGCACGGTTTGAAGGGAATGAAAAGTGTTTAATGCATTAAACAACGCTTTTTGGGTAACATTCAGCCGTCTGTTGCTCTGCAGATTCCCCAAGGGGGGGAGAGTGAATTCATAATGCATAATTCAAAATGCTGAATGATTTTGCAAAACCAAAGGTATCATTCAAATGTTCTGAGAACGACATTTCATTATGCATTCATCATTATGCATTAAAGATACATAATGCCAAATCCTACTCAGTGAACAGAACTTTAATAAAGGCTGCACATTGGTATGATTTAAATATAAAAGAAGTGACTATTTGCAGCAGTATCTATCGATATTACCCTTGTCATCCAAACAATACAGTTCAAAACTCTTCGTCGGAGAATCGCATTCACAAGTCCATCCCGAAGGTGTCCATCCACTGTGCACGGGATCGGCTTTGGCTGGATCGTAGATACAATTACCGGTTACTCCTGGACGTTTTTCACTTAAATAGTATGTACACCTGGCGGGAGTTTTTCTATCATTTCTAAAGCAACCGTTATTACTATCAACAAAGGAGATACATCGATAATTCGTTTCATCCATGGGGATTCTGCAAATCATGCTCGTGTCAAGGCACCGAAGTGCATTTGTGGACTCTGAACATTTCACGGCGAGACATTCCTTTTCCTTACAGGTTGCATCTTTCGGGCATGCTTTGCCATGCCCATCACAATTGGCGTCATCGTCTTTTTCGCATATTCCGGAATATTCATGATAATCGAGATCACAGGTTGTGGCTTTGCATTTGCCATTCTCACATATCCCATTGCCATGTTCAATAGCTTCCGAACAATGTATGTCATGATGACCGCAATGATCATTACTATCGAGTTCGCAAGTTCCATTATATTCATGATAATTCGGTTTGCAGCCTTTTAATTGGCAGGTTTTTTGGACACATGCTGGTTCGCCGTTGTCATATTGACACTTATTGCCATGCTTGCCGCAGTTGTATTCATCATCCGGCTCGCATTTTCCCTCATATTCGTGGCTGCTTTCTCCGCATTTGGATTCACATTGTCCCTTGACACAATCCACAATATCGAAGGTGTTGCTTAAGCAATTTTCAACTTTTGTGGAATCAGGGAGCCCGCATTCTTCCTTCGAATTGATGATACAGGATTTATTATCCTTGGCGATATGATAATTATCGGCACAGCGCAAAACGTAGCATTCTCCGCTAGATCGACACTCTGTGCTATCGGGTGCTGCATTCGCAATTGTAGTGGTGCAGTCCAGGCATTGGGGACCACAATGGTCGCGTTCATTGATGCATGTATTCTGAAATGAACAATAATTATCATTACAGACAGTCGTACTGTTTTTGCACTTGCCGCTCTCGCAGAACTCGCCAATCTCACACTGGTGCCCGCATTCACCACAATTCTTTGGGTCGATGTTGAGATCCGTACAAATATCATTGCACATTTCGCCAGTCGTGCAGGGCGCTTTAATACATTTACCCTCCTTGCAGATTTCGTCAGATTTGCAAATCACGCCTTTAAAATTATCTCCCTCTTTCGGAGCATTACAATTCCCTGAGGCGCCGCAGTACGCTTCGTTTGACTTGGGGTCGATACATTTGGTATCGCATGCGACCTGGCCAGCCGGACATGTCGTCATGCAGTAATAATCCATTTCACTATTCTGATAGCAGCTGTAAATCTCCGGCGGACAAAAGCCGTTTGTGACGCTGTCGGCATATTCGGTACATTCATCTATTTGGCACCTTGAATTGTCCTGCTTTACGATAAAAGATATCTGTTTGCCGTCTGTCAGATCCGGCGGACATTTCTCACCGCGCGCAGGAATATCCTCAAGCGAACAGCCTGTAATAGCGCATATTAAAGCGGCAATTGTCAGTGACCGTAGTCTGTACATATCCGAGCTCCGTCTATTTCATTTTTATTGCATCTGAGGATGCAATAAAAAATATTAAAAATTCTAATATATAATCGAGCGCCTCTTGGTGATGGTAAATTTGCGCGAACACATTAAAGTATCCGGCATCTTTATATGCAGATCCATGACCAACCTGTATTGTCATGATAATGCTGGAAATGCTTCGAGGGATCTTTGCATTCACAATTCCAGCCATTACTTGTTTTTAATTCTGGCTCATATATACATTTGCCTGTTGAATCCGTACGTTTTGTACAATCGATATTGGATGAGTTCTGGCCTCCGGTATTAAAACATTGCGTATGATGTTCATTCAGATTTACGCAGGTATAATACGTCTGTTTTGCTGGTATCTTGCAAATGGATTTATCGTCTGTGCACATGAGTGTATTGGTGAGCGCAGTACATTTGTCAGCATGACAAGACGCATCCTGGCAATGTGAATCTGTTGGGCACACATTGCCGTGTTTGCCGCAATTCGTGTCACTATCCCCTTCACAAGAGCCATTATCGAGCATGTGTCCACCATTGCTGCAATCACAGATGCCCTCCTTTGTACATTGTCCTCGCATAGAACTGTTTGCACATTCGGCTGTTTTACTGGATGTCGGTGGTGCACATTCCGTACTCGTATTCGGAACACAGGCTGTTTTATGTTCATTAAAATGATAGTTTTCCCGACATTGGGTGATTGAACATACGCCGTTTTCCTGGCAAGTCCCGATAAGGGCGTTGTTTTCCGTATTGCAATTTTTAACATCATTCGAATCGACTGCGGCACAGGCATCATTCTTATTTTCCAAACACTCGGTTTTGGTTTGATTAAAATGGTAACCCTTCTGGCATCGCTGGAGCGTGCATAGACCTTCATTGCTGCATATTACCGAATCTACATGCTCAAAAACCGTACAATCTTTGGCATCACTGGAATTGACAGGTGCGCACGCATTTAGTGAGTTTTCTACACAGTCGGATTTTTCCGCGTTAAGATGGTAATTGGCCTTGCATTCCGTAAATTCACAAGCACCTACATCGATTTTGCAAAAACCGCTTGTCGTATTGCCATAGTCGGTACAATTCATACACTGCATACCACATTTTTCATTGGTATTGATGCAATCGTTCAGAGAACAGGCATTATCGATACAGCCGTTCAGATGGCGGCATATTCCATCACCACACATGAGATCATCTTCGCAGACAGCCCCCTGGTAATGATCACTTTTGGGGTCTTCGGAATTGCAATCACCTTTTGCACCGCAGTGTGTATTACTCAGGGATGGGTTAATACATTCTTTGCCGCATTTGACATATCCTTCGTCACAGACGCATTCTCCTTCGACGCAATCCGCACTATTATCACATTTTTCGCCCTGATAATTTTCACTGGCTATGTCGGGATCATCACACGTTCCTCTTGCACCGCAATAATTATTCGATACTTTGCTTTCAATACATTTGCCGTCGCACATGGCATAATCTTCGATACAAACGCACTGGCCGTTGATACAATTTGAATTTTCTACGCAATTGACACCATCTACCCCCTCTGTTGCTCCGCAGTGTTCGTTATTATTGGGATCAATACATATTCCGTCGACCATGACATAATTATCCGTGCAGACACACACACCACTTTTACATGTGGAATGGTCTCCGCATTTTTCACCGGGAATACCATCCTGAGCGCCACAGTGTTCGTTGTCCGTTGGATCGACACATATTCCGTTGACGTTTACAAAGCCACCTGTGCAAATACATACTTCGTCCTGGCATTTGGAATTGTTGCCCATCAGATCGACGCAATTCTTTCCTTTATAATGCTTGCTGGAAGGATCATCAGAATTGCACTCCCCTTTTGCGCCGCAGTGGTTAAAGTCACTCACATTGAGCTTCAGACATTCTCCGTCACAAAAGATTTCACTGACACATTCGACGAGCAGCTTGCACTTACCGTTGACACATTTATAATTAGAGCCACAGGAATCACCGATATAATCCGGAGAATCAGGATCTGAACTGTTGCATCCGCCTTTGGCACCACAATGCTTGTTATCATCGGGAGAGTAACATAATCCTTCGCATGCCACCTGATTTGCCGAACATGTTATGCAATAATGCTGGCCTTCCTGTGTTTGATGGCAGGCAGAAATGTCTTTTGGACAGATGCTCAGATTAAAACTCTCTGCATATTCTGGACATGCCTCTGGGTTATCACATTTACATTCTTCAAGATCTTTACATTTTTCGCCATCTGCGTTGCTTGGCTTTACGATGAATTGAAGTGATTTACCTGATTCATCAAGTAATCCAGGGCACTGCTCTCCGCGTTCAGGCACACTTTCGAGGGTGCATCCTGCCAAACCACATACTAAAATGGCGATAGCCAAAGCCCACTGCCTGCGCATATTTGATCTCCTAAAAGTGGTCGTTTGTCGAAGTCCATGCCCTATATGAAGACACAGCATTTGAGAGTATAGCGGATTATTTTCATTTTGCGCATTTTTTTATATTTTTTGTGCATGGTCTTGGTATTTGCTCTTTGCTGTTTTTTTGACCATCGGCTCGTGCATGGTGAAAATGTCATCTCATCGGGATTCTGTAAGGATCAGGCAATGTGACAAGGGCGCGCTTCGGTGGAGGCACGCTTGACGATGATGATGTGTCCCGCGCTGTTATCGGTTAAAAAATGAACCATCTTATTGAGAGTTCTTATAAATTCTACTACAACATTTATCGTTTTTGTGTGTGTGCTTTCAGGGAGGCTGCTTATGAAACGATCCATTTACTTTTTATCCATCCTTGCCGGCTGTGGTCTTTATTTGACGGGCTGCAGCGATGATTCTGACACAGGTAAAACTAATGACACGAATCATGGGTGTCAGTGCGAAGTTGGTCAGATTTGTGATGACCATGGTGAATGCATTGAGGATCCCAATATACAGAAACCGGATGACCAGGATAAGCCGGATGCCTGTGACAATCAATGTACATCAGAACAAACCTGTCAGAATGGTCAATGTGTCGATAAGGAGAATCCGATTCCGGAACAGTGCAGACCTGGTTGTGGTGCGGATCAGACATGTACGGAAAGCGGATGTATCGATAATTCCAAGATTTGTGATCCTGCGTGTACGGGCGATCGCGAATGTGTCCAGAATCAATGCGAGTTCACTTGCGATGTTCATTGCGGAGAATCATGCTGTGCCGAGGGGGAAGCCTGCGACACCATTACCAATGAATGCG
>JAGACY010000194.1 GCA_017613855.1 Pseudomonadota bacterium | reverse complement strand
ATGTCGTCAGGTCGGAACTTTGCCTCCACCTTCCTTCAGATTCCGCCTCACGACGGACACCCTTGGTCTTGGCTAGTGATTCCCGCGACTAGGGTTCACGGAGGACTTGCACCTCCAAGCTGCTGCCCATGCCGGGCACACGCGTATCCGCACAGGCGGAAAGCGGCGCATACAGCCAAAAGATCTAATTAATCCCTGACATCATCGTCATCGAAGAGGAACTCACCGCTCCCGATATCCATTTCGTCGAGCTCATCCAGCGATTCATCGAGTTTGCTCACTTCTTCATTGAGAGAGTCGATAGAAATATCCTCTTCTTCCTCATCTTCGCCGGCTTCATCAGGCAGGGAACTATCTTTGGTAGACAGCGCCTGGAAGAAATTATTATCGATAAATACGATGGGCAATTCGTTTGGAATGACGCCGATTTTCGCATCGAGCATAATGGGGGCGATTTGTTTTGCCGAATAGGCAAAGATGGGCCACTCTTTGGTCGTACATTCATTGAGGGCATCGCGCGAAACATCGCCATTGGTCATGAGCACACCATGATCGCAGCCAAGTTCCTGCATCATCGTCCTGAATTCAATGATATCTTCCGTGTTGATGAGCTGTGCATGCTGAACGCGGATGACGACGGGTAAAAAAGTCAAACCGCGCGATTCTTCGGCTCTGAAGATGAAGATCGATTCGGAGGCTTCACATTGTGAAATCAGGGTATAATTGAGGTGTTTGAGGATAATGGCGGTGAGCTGCAGCCAGGCCTGCGGCGAAAGTTCATGCAATTTCATGGAGAGTGCATGAATGGAGTAAAGCCGGAGCTGGCGCGACAAATCGTAGAGCCTGGATTCGATCTTGAGGATGTGCCTTGCGAGGAAATTCTCGCTAAGTGTCCACAGATCCGGCGGAATATGCATAAAGACCGCGCGTTTTCCTCGCGAGACGCGCAAGGCATTGTCCGCACGCATGGCCAGTACGATGGACTGTTCGTAGACGGGCACCCCCGAATTGTGTCCGATCATCGAGGCAATTGAACTGCTTCGGAGCGGTCCCGGTACACGGCGCAGCAATTTTACAATGGCAGCACACAGGTTGTAATGCTCATTATGCTGTGCATTCAGCTCATTGCGAAGCTGGACATACTGGCCCTTGTCTTCGGCATTTTCTTCGGATGGCTGAAATATTTCGTCGGGAATGAAATTGGTAGAATCAAATTTGAGCTGAACGGCTTTTCGGAACTGGATATCGTCATCCTCGAGCATAGGAATGGCTTCTTCATCGCCGAGGATACCGACATTGACAGGAGGAAATTCGACAGAAGAAATACTCTCGGGCAAAGTTGGCAATGAGACTTTGGCCAGTATTTCTTCGGACCATCCGCGCAGCGCAAATTCACCTGTAGGCAGTCGGATCAATGCGCCTGTATCGCTCCGTTCAACGGCACGAATCAGGCAGGATCCCATGACAATGTCCGGCGTATGTCCGACATGCCCCAGGAGCTGACGATTGATCGCATACTGCGTAATCGTCTTATAATCCAGGGGACGCTGGACCGTGCGCAACACCTCAAGGGCTGCTTCAAAAAATGTCATGACAAAACTCTCCGCAAGGATTTGCCTGCTCGAGATTGTCACAGCATGCACGGGGTTTGACATGCAGGTCAAAAAACGACACCTCAGGCGTCGATATTTTAGCTCACAATCGCCATTTTATTCTTTCATACGCATCGTAAAAAATGAACATGATCGAAGTCCGGAAGATTTCTCCGGAAAGCCCAATGATACTGAAACTCTCTCGAATTCTCCGATGATTTTTTCGGAATGTGAGCGAACCCACAAAGGCAAAAACCTTGAACTCGGGCGCATCGCGCCAAAATGATAAAACCGCCTTAATTCGACGGCATAAAACTTAGTTCGTTATTTAACGCATGGAGGCCAACGATGCAAGAAGGATTATGACTCGAATGCATTTGATTTTTAAGAAAAATTTCTACGTGAGTTAAGCCGCCTGACTAAAACCAAAAAAAGCCGCTTACCATCAAAGACGGAAGCGGCAAACATCAAGGCTTATGAAGGCCAAAGAGAATCGCAGAACTGCCTCAACGATAGTCGCATAGAGAGACAGCTTTCGATGTAATATGACACGTTATACAGGACAAGGCTCCTCCGCGTTGCATGCTCTGCAGGTATGGGATCCTGTGTCACATATAGGCTTCGTGCTATCCGTACATTCCGAATTACTCTTGCATTCGACGGCAGTACAGGTATTTAACTTGCAAATATTCTTGGCCGGACAATCCGTATCACTGGCGCATTCCACACACTTATTTGCTGAACAAACAGCCGTGGGAGCAGCACAATCTGTATTCTCCACACATGCGACACAGGCATGTGAGGTGGTGTTACAGATTGAACCGTTCAGTGATGAGGTGCAATTTGAATTATCTTTGCATTCTACACAGCCGGCACCGGCCAGACACAATAATCCTGAACTACTGCAGTCCTGTCCAACAACCGGCAGTGCATCTTTTGTACAATTGACGACCGTATTGCCATTACACGATATGGCATCCTCGGAGCATGCAGTGCATTCATTTTTCTCTGCATTACAGCCTAAATAACAAGCATTTGCCTCCACCCATGTACCATCCGCACAACGAGCCAACGCATCTGCAGTACTGCATCCCTGTGCACCGTGGGCAATTTTCTTGCCATTGACATCTGAGCATTCAGCCATTGCCCTGATATCATTTTCATCGCGCGGTGCAATGAACCCCACTTTCTTCTGATACTCGAGGATTCCTGTCACATCATAATGTTTTCCCCCTTCCATGAGCGACTTGAGATTGTCGCCGGAGATGAAATAGGATCCAACGCGAACCTTAATAGAATCAGAGACGATATCCCAACCCTTGATTGGATCATCGGTAGTGCTGAATTGTGCATCCGTTTCAGCGTCTTTAATCTGAATGAGAACGGAATTGAACATGTTATCAAATACAGCACCAGCCAGATCCGATATTTGTATAACTAAAGGTTCTACCACGACCGGATCTGAGGATTCTATCTTGGTAACATTGACATTCCCCATGATCTGCAATTTACAGTAAACACTTCCGGCGGCATCCGATTCGACCTTAACCTTATCATTGACAGCAATGCCAGTGGGGAGTGATGAAGCGACATAAACAGCAACATGCGCTTCCACATCCTGGATATAGAATCCTTTGGTGTCATCAATCGCCGTGACATGACCTACCACATTGACCTGTGCTTCTTTCGTATTGGCAAGCGTTGTAGCACACGTTCCGCCATCGATAAGTTTGCCAACAGCCGCGCGCAAGCTCACGATGCTGTCGAAAATGAGCGGTTTATCAACACATTTGGGCTTGTTGTTCTCTATGACACAGAACTGCTCTTCGGTACACTGCTTGTCTTCGGCTACCGAATTCAACATTCCTTCTTCGTCACAAATCAATATTTCCGTAGCATCATCACTGCAGATTTGAACACCCTGCGCCACGTATTCGCCGTACGGATCCTCGCAAAACACCGTCGTTTCATCGAGAGCGACACATTCCGGACCAGTCTCTTTGAGAATACATGATTTCATATTCTCTTCGGAATCGGACCCACAGCTCTCTTTGACGACGACCGTTCCATCATTGCATGACAAAATCAATTCGCTGTTATAGCAGATATTGTTTGCATGAGTAATTGGGTGTCCAACAGCCATGCATTCATGCGGATTTCTGCATTCCCCTGCATCACATATCTGGTTTGCGGGACAAGCAGAAGCAACCATCTGGCTATTGGTACAAGTCAACAGACTGCCATCCGCACCACAGCGTTTCGTACCAGGTTCGAGCATTTCTTCCTGGAAAGCACATCTCAAATCTGGATCCACACAGTCAAATGCATCACTGGCATTCTTGCCGCAAACCTTATTGGAAGCAGAACAATCGATGGGATCACCAAAAAGCTTATCGTTGCATACCGTTAGTACATTGCCGGTACAGGCTGGCGTGCAATTTTCCTTGCAGTCTTTGATGTCGTTATTATTGGAATCCTCTTCGGAAACATTACAGCCACATTCGCCGGGATCTGTTTTTTCGGGATCATCCGGACACAAATCCTCATTCGGATCTCGGCAATCGGCCTCAGAATCAACGATACGACAGACATAGCCCTCAACTTCACATTCAGTGGGTTCCATTCGGCCACTGGTGCAGACCAAGAGTACGTCATCCTCACATACCTTTGCATCCTCATCCAGCAATTCCCCCTTGTAGCGGCACTTGCCCTGAACACATCCGGAGAATTCTTCATCCTGAATACAAACCATATCGATGATGGAACAATCTTCAGAATCGATATAAAGATCGCCATCACATCCATAGAAGACGTCACCTTCGCACCTTGGCTCACAATGTTCATTGCAGTCAATGATGCCGTTATTATTGGTATCAACATCCGGCGTACCGCAGCCGCATACCCCAAGGTCCAGCTTTTCAGCATCATCTTTGCATCGATCAAAACAATCCGGAACCGTATCGTTATCAGAATCATCATCAGAAACGCCGCAGCCACACATGCCTTCACTTGTTTTATTCTCATCATCCGGGCACTGATCTGTTTCGACAGGCTCCGGTTCAGGCTTTGATGACGTTTCCAGACAATCCATGACACCATTGTTATCTTCATCAACATCTGCAATAAAACAACCGCACGTTCCGGGCACAGTTTTATTGAGCGGGTTTTCCGGGCATACAGAACCTGGATCAAAAGCATCGTTGCTCGCACATCCCCAGACGCCCAAAACAACCAGTAATGTCATGCAAATTTTAAAACGATTCATTCAATAACCTCCATAATGGTGGGGGCCTTCACAGGCCGGCACATCATTATAGAGGCAATTGATGCGTTTGTTTAGTAAAAAATGGTTGCGAAGATATTACGGTGTGGAGGCATTCTCCGCAACATAGGCAGGAAGCGTATAATCCGTACTGTCAATGGAAAAATTCTTTGTACTCCAATGGGAATCTTTCGCCTGAAGACTCGTCAATGCAGTGTCCGTTTCTTCTGGCTTTATGAGACTAACATAACTTGAAAAAGGATTATCTGACAAAGTGACCAATTTGGTGTCATCACTCATAACCAGAAAATAGTTATTTTCAATTTGATTCTTATAAATTGCATCCAAATTATCTGCGGTCAATGTATCGAGTAACGTGAACGAATTTTGCAATGTACCATCGACGACATTGGTAAAGGCATAGAAACCATTTGTCAGGCTGATAATAATCGGTTCTGTTTTACTAGGCGTGGCAATCTCACCCATAACACTATGTATTTTTGACACATCAGCCCCACCAAGATTGGCAAAGGCAGATACATGATTGAGGAAAACTGCACTTGAGCCCGGAATGTTTCCAAATAATCCGACGGTCTTGCTTGTCGAAGTCATGCTGTCGGAGGAGAAATGTACACCTTCGAGACTAATTTTGTTCTCCGTGCCATTCACTGCAAAATTTGCATAGATGCCATAGGCATTATCTGCCTCAAGATTATCGACTGCAATGATACTGTTCTTCAGTTCGAACCCGGTAACAACAGAGTGAATGAAACCAGCGCCATCTTTAGTAGATGTCATTTTTTCGACATGACTGTCCACATGATCAAATATATTCGATGATACATCATGAATGAAGCCGGCGCATTCAAATACAGCATTTTTTGAAGCATCGCCTGAACATTTCATCTCTTTGACATTGCTGATAATATTTGACAATGTATTATTTACCGACATAAATGCAAAACCGGCAGCAGACTTGGCGCTGGCGATCGTCCCGATTTCACTGTGAATATCTTTTAACCTGGCAGCTAAATTATTCACAAAGCCGGCAGCATTCGCTTTCGTTGACTGGATATTATTGGCTTTAAAAGAGTTGACGGATAATGACGCATCCTCGGAACCAGACAAAGATAATGAATGAGCAAAGCCGCTGGCATTATAGGCAGTTATCGATTCAACCTGTAAATCAGCATTTTTCAGATCAATGACATTTCCTTCTTTAGAGATAGCAATACCACCGAAGAAGCCGCCCGCATTTCTGTTGGATTTGACGCTTTTAACGACATGTTTCCCCGAAAGCGTGAGCGAAGCCGATGTCACATATCCAAAATACCCACCCAAATAAGCAGATTCCAGCGCAGCAGCTGTCGATGTAACTTCTATATTCTGGGCATCACATCCGACAACCTGCGAATCCCCATAAACGCTATAAGCAGAATGTACATAACCTGCAATACCGCCGACAGCATTTGTACCTGTCGTTCCTGTATAAGCTGTTGTTAAGCTGCCCTTAACATGAATATCGGAAACTTTGGAACTATTAATATCATTAGTAAACACACCTCTGGAATAGACCGACGCCGTCGTATTCGAAACATTAAGCTCAATCGTCAAATCTGAGATTTCTGAAAGCGTAACGCTGGTAAAAAGTGCATAGTTGAGACTGCATGTGTTTGTATTTTGCTTATAGGATATGGTATTGCCATTTCCATGAAACACCACATTTGTCAGATTAAAGTCTTCAAACCATGTACTATAGCATTCCCCATTGGTCTTAAGTGATGTCGGAAGGAAATCTATCAAATTGATATCATTTACAAGTTCAATGGTCAGTGCTTTTTGTAATTCTACCGGCGTCTCACTGGCACAGCTTAAGGGGGTTGTTACTTCTCCCGTCTCTTCGTTTTTGACTTCCGGAGTACATAGTGAACAGGAATAGTACTGCCAAAGTTTGCCGACGCATTCCCTTGCGGCTACGCTCTTTTCTGTATCAGTACCCAAAATACAAGATTTGATATTTCCGGTACATACCGTATCTTCGTGTATTGTCTTTAATTTTGCTCTTAGCTCTTCCAGGTTATGGGCGTTATAAATGTAAAAAATATTCTCCGCCTCAACATAAGTCGAGCATTCTTTGTCTGTTCCTGGCTTTTCTCCGGCTTCCAGAATGGTATCGATTTTCGGGTTATAAGGACATTTATCCATGCTGTCATCGACGCTATCGCCATCCGAGTCCATTTCGTTGCAGTCACCATCTGCCTCTTTGGATTTGGTGGGATTATGCGGGCAAGTATCCAGACAATTGATAACCCCGTCATGATCTTCATCGGAAGTATTTTCGGGTGAATCGAGCTTGTCACAGCCACATAGCCCCGGAAAAGCCTTGGGACGACCATTCTCTTTGACTACGCCATTTTCGCATTCATTCATACAATCCGGAATGGTATCGCCGTCATTATCGTCATCCGGAACACCGCACCCGCATTTCAAAGGTGAAGTCTTATCCCTGTCATCATCGCACAAATCGATGCAGTCCATGGTGTCATCCCCGTCACGGTCCTCATCCGGAACACCGCATCCGCATATTCCCGGTTCTGTTTTGTAGATATCGTCCTTGCACAGATCAACACAATCAAAGACACCATCACCATCCGAATCGACTTCTTCTTCACAGCCGCAATCCCCGGTCGGACGATCTTTATTAGGATTTTTGGGGCAAAGGTCCAGAATGTCTTCCAGACAGTCAACAATATTATTGCCATTCGTATCGCTGTCGGCAACGCCGCAGCCACAAACACCAGGTACTATTTTTTCGGGATCATCTATACACTTATCCTTGCAGTCCATCGTGCCATCACCATCCGTGTCCACATCAGCTTCTTCACATCCGCAAACACCGGGAGATGCTTTACCATCATTATTCGGACAAAGATCCCTGCAATCCAGCGTGCCATCACCATCCGTGTCCACATCCGGAGTTCCGCAATCACATATTCCTGGCAAGGTTTTATTCGGATCATCGGGACACAAATCGACTTCGAAAGCTTTATTGTCTGCACAACCGGACGCCAGCATAAGTGCAAGAATAGAAATAAAAAAACGGGTTTTATTCATGAAACCGACTCCGAAAAAAACAAAATAATCGCTAAACTGACGTTTGAGGCAACAGGGCAATCACGAGCAAAGCATGATGAAAGCTTAAAGATCAGCACACCTTTTAACAGCTCTACCCCTACCAATGCCTATTTTCCGAGAAACTTTTTTAACGCAAGTGATACCAAAATGGATGTCGTCGTTGCCGCCGCCGTGACAACTATAGTTTTAGCTACACTTTTTGCAAAATCCAGACATTCTGATCGGAAACTGTCCCGATAATTGTCGTCTTCGGCGTCTTCATCATGTTCAACCGCATCATCCGGCTCAAGACATTCATCCTTGACGTCATGATTCATGATACCAGTGTTTTGTGCATCCGCATTCATTTGTCGACTCCGCAAATTGCGCGATATTGCGCTTATATAATGATATAACCAAACAACACATAATAGGCAATATTCTTTAAGCGAAATTCAACTTACTCGTTACTACTCAGCCTGGTTCTTGACATTTATCATGGAATATGCATTTCAAAACGCAAAACATAAGGAATCGTAATGTGGCGCGGCTATTGTCGGCTTTGCCGCCAATACGCCTTGCGAAAACCGCTTTTTTGTGATGGCGTGCATGCGCGCGCCATCACAAAATACGCGTTTTTTTTGGGGAAATCATGCACAGGTAAACTATACAACAATTTGAAACCTATTCCCGCCTGGCAGCCCATGGAACAAAAAAAGCGCACGATGTATTGGCCTGTTGGGCCAATAGGCGTGCGCCAAAAGCGCGTATGCCGCAGGCATAGCGCGAACGGCATGGGCGTATCGGCAGGCGGCCGAAAGCCCTGCTCACAATATAAAATCAAAGTCTTAAACGAGTTTGTGAATGATCAGACCGCTGCGCAGTTTGGGTTCGAACCAGGTCGCTTTGGGCGGCATGATTTTGCCCGAATCCGCAATATCCATGATTTGTTTCATTGTGACCGGATACAGTGCCAGGGCCATCTTCATCTCGCCGGAATCCACGCGGCGCTTGAGCTCGCCGAGGCCGCGCAGGCCGCCGACGAAGTCGATGCGTTTGTCTTTGCGCAGGTCCTTGATGCCAAGGATTTCGTCCAAAATTAGGCGCGACGAGATGCTGACGTCGAGCACGCCGATGGGATCCGCGTCATCGAAAGTGCCGGCCTTTGCCTTGAGGCTGTACCATTTGCCTTCGAGATACAGCGAGAATTCGTGGAGGGCCTTGGGGCGATATTCATCGACACCTTTGCATTCGACGGTGAAATTCTTTTCGAGGGCTTTGAGGAATTCTGCGGCGGACAGGCCGTTGAGGTCCTTGACGACGCGGTTGTAGTCGAGGATCGTGAGCTGGCTGGCCTGGAAGCAGACGGCCATGAAATAGTTGTATTCTTCGTCGCCGCGGTGATTGGGATTGGCCTTGGCTTTTTCGGCACCGACGAGGGCGGCTGCGGCACTGCGGTGATGACCGTCGGCGATGT
>JAGACY010000193.1 GCA_017613855.1 Pseudomonadota bacterium | reverse complement strand
GCCCTGCATGCCGGGATCGACATTGAGCGGAAGAGCCTGCACATGATAATGCAAAGTTCCATTTTGTTCTTCTTTCCAGATGGTCAGCATCATATCATCGAATGGACTTTGTCCTGATGCCGGATGGAGAGCACTTCCTGAAGCGAAGTGAACCGTCGTACTCTCCAATGGATTATTGGCATGAATATTATCAATATATAATTTAGCAGTCTGAGTCCGACGAAGTTTATCACCATCGAGCATGGCCCCCCTCAAAGCCAGCATATTGCGCCTTCCCGGAGTAGTATCAAAATAACCGCCATATTGTTCGATAATTTCCTGGCATCTCAGATAAACCGATTCATCCACTTCGTCCGAATCTTCCTTTAATCCGCTGACAAGAATATCATCGGGTTGGGTATACAGGCCGATGAGCGCATGCATACCATCTTCGTGAAAGAGTTCATCTTCAATTTTCATCAATGTCTCTGCATCAATGCGCCCATCGCGGGATGTCCCGAACCATTCAGCCTGCAGTTCACCGACGGCTTTTATCGTTGCTTCATCAAAAGCAACCGCGGTCGCAATGGTCGTGCGATCAATGGAAACTCCCAGGGATTGTTTTAATTTCAGAATGAAGCGGATGGGCAACAATCGCTCGGAATTGAATTGAATGGCAACTTTAACCGGATCCTGAACAACGGGATCCGGTTTGTCCGGATCTGGTTTATCCGGATCTGGTTTATCCGGATCTGGTTTATCAGTCCCCGGCGTTGGTGTGACTTCCTCGACAGCATTGCCGCCCTTATCCTGATCATCCGAGCACCCTATTACGAGCGCAAAACAAGCTGCCAAAGCCAAGAGGTTATGTTTCGTTGTCATTATCGTTATTTCTCCATAGAACATAAAAGATTCACATGGGCCTTCATGAATGCATCATTTTACGAGTTTTGGGAATGAAGTCCGGAATTAAGTACTGCCAATTCCGAGGTATTCACCAATTTTCGATATGCTTTTGACATCGCATCAAAATCGATTAGCCAGACATCATGATCCAACTGATACTCCTCGACAATCCAAAGATAGAGCGGAATCCAAGATCTTGCATGATCGATGACAATACCGTCACCGGAAATCACGCACGCTTTATCATAGAAAGATTTATCGCATGCATCAATGAGGTCGACATCAATTTCGACATGATAGGAGCCAGCGAGTGTGTTTATGAGGTTTTTAAGATTACGGGAATTTGAAACGGGATTGTCGATATGGATGATGGCTTTGTGAATGCGCAGATTGTCGAATGCCTGGAGGATCAGGCGAATGGCCGGCTCTGTTTTATCAATAATATGATAGGAACCTTTGAGATTAGCCAAGTCACGGATAGCTCCATCCATGCATCGAAACACCGGCGATCCTGAGACGAGTGATTCCATAAGAATAATGGCATTGAATCCATCGAGATAGACGGTTTTGTCGCGCACATCATCCTTGCATAGTCTATAGAGTGAACGCCTTCTAATTTCATCATCCGAAGCGATTCCGCGAGTGAGCGCAATACGCTGATGATCTGTGAGCTGATAATGCTCCATCGCAATGTGAGCAGCACGCTTGAGAGAATGTCCGCGGTTGAGCAAAAAAAGTGCATCAATGACGGCCTGACCAAGTGCGTTCACGCCTTGATCACGCAATGTGGATTCATATTCCGGAAGATAGCCGCGGCGTATTGATTTCACAGGGAAGTCCTTCGATTTTGTCAGTATACTTATTGCTGAAAGTATCCTCCACAGACACACTCGTGTGTGCTGTTACCGTCATAAAGTGCCACAGAACAAGGGAAATGGCGAGCATAATGCGCCCAGCGTATGCGCGCAGCGTGAAACGCGAGCACATAACAGGGCGCAAAGGCGCGTATCGAGCAGAAGCGGCGACGATGTCGGCGCAATGCGAGAAAGCACCGAAAGTCATGCGTATTTAGCGCAGCGAAATAGCAGGGCAAAAAAAAATGTAACAAACCAATCCTCGTTGGCATCATTACTATTGGAGGGTGTTCCTCCCATGAGCCGAGAGGTGACGTATGTATCCTTCGGGATTTGTCTGACGGTGGCTATCCCCAACATAATGTACGGCCGACCGAGGGGCGGTTTGCGGGATGATCGTTCCGGACGCGGGATGACATGCTGCAGTGCCGTACATGCCAGGCACATCGGAGCCTTTTTTTTACAACGATTTGCGTTGGAAAGGGTGGGGTGTGTCAAGACCGAGCGTATTCTGGGTAGGGCGCAGGTTGGCGGGCGGGAAAGGGAGAACACCCAAATGTTGGGCCAAGGTGTGCTCGTGCGTTTTTATGTGGTTTCAAAACATACAAATCGCACAACCGCCTCCATGTAGTCGAACCATAGGTAATAACAGGAAAATAAGGATTTTTAAGGATATTTGGCGAATCAAAGAATAAGAATAATTCGAACTAAGGCTTGAAAATTAAAGAATTTGATCTATATGCGCCGTGCCTTGCGGCCCGTCGGTGGAGACAAACGCCGCAAAGTCAATTATTTTGAGGAATTTTGCATGAAATATGTACTTTATATGGATTCCAGGCAGGAAGAAACTGAGCGCGTATGCGAGAAAGTAAAACTGCTTTTGGAACTATGGAAGATCCGCCCCAAGGATATTGAGCAGGCGGATTATGCGCTCAATCAGCTGTTGACGAAGCTGATCGAAGTATCGACGGAGGAACGGCTAAAGATTGAGGTTCACAAGTTGTTTGGAGACTGCGTGATCCGCATTTCCGGGCGCGGTACACCGCTCAATGAAGAAGACATTCCGACGGGCATTGCCATGCCGGAGCTTTCTGAAGTCGACTCGGAGCAGGAATCGATTATCCGTGCCATCATCATTAAATCGTATGGTCGAAAGGTATCGGTTCACAACAAGAAAGGGTTGAACATTGCGTCCATTCTTGTCGAAACGAGCAAACAGCGAGCATTGCGGCGAACGCTGGCAGCACTGGCCGGCGGCGTCATCATGGGATTCGTGATTCGTGCCATTAATGAAGAATGGGCTTCATTTTTTTCAGAGAACATCTGCACCCCGGTTTACACGATGTTTCTGGATGCGATTAAGATGCTGGCTGCCCCGCTGGTATTCTTTTCGATTGCAGCAGCATTGGCGAGTAATCGGGACATCCGAAGCATGGGGAAATTCAGTCTGAAGATGATGGCGGGTTTTGCGCTGACCTCCTTTATTGCGATTGGCGTTGGAATACTTGCATTTTACATTCATCCGATTGGCGACCCAATGCTCAGCAATATGGTGACAGAGAATGCCATTGCAGGAACGGCAGCTTCGACGTCTATCTCGATAAAAAATATGATTATTAATATCATTCCTACAGATTTGGTGAGTCCGTTTTTAAAATCGGACATGCTGCAGGTGATGTTTTTGGCGATACTGGCGGGATTTGGCGTTACAAAACTGGGGGCATCGGGTGGGCAGGTCAATCATGCGCTCGATCTGTTGAATGAGCTGTTTTTAAAAATTACCAAGGTTGTCATTAAGTTTATGCCGCTATCGATTTTTTGTGCGATGTCGAATCTGGTCATCAAAACCGATACATCGTCGTTGATATCGGTTGGCCAATGGATGCTGGCGACCGTGGCATGCTATGTGTTCATGCTCATCGTGTATGCCGGGATGATTCCGGCATTTACGCGTCTTTCGCCAATCACATTTTATAAAAAATATGCACCGGTAATGCTGAATGCATTTGTGATTTGTTCCGGGAATGCGGTAATGCCGTTTAACATGGAAATCTGCCGCACAAAGCTTGGCATTTCGCCCAAAGCCTATTCGTTTGCCATCCCATTTGGCACCGTTCTGAACAAGAATGGCGGCTGCATCGTCCTGATGATTAGCACGCTGTTTATGGCGCAGATATTCGGTGTATCGATCAATCCGGGAATGCTCGTGAGTCTGGCAGTCATGAATTACATCTTATCGATTGCGGCGCCTGCGATTCCGGGGTCGCTCTTAATCTGCATTGCCATGATATTGCCGATGATGGGCATTTCAGCGAATGCCATCAGCATTATTATAGGTATTTATGCGCTCGATTCGATGATCCAGACAGTTCTGAATGTGACGGGAACGGCAGTATGCACGACGATCGCTGCCAAATCCGAGAATCTGATCGATATGAAAGTCTGGAATGAAGAATGAACTCGCCTTGCGACGTGCGAACTGCGCGTCGCTACAGCTCGCTTAACGCGGCTATCCTTCTGGCGACCATACGGGTCGCCAGAAGAATACGCCGCGTTATTTTTTTTAGGAAATGGCTCGTTTTTGGGGCGACCACATTGGGTCGCCCCTACGCTCGCTGATTCAATTCCCAAATCAGGCAGCCATGCGCATTCTGGCTTTGTAAGCCTCATGTTCTGCTTCTGCGCTCAGATGCATGGCTTCTGTACGAAGCTGGAATTCGACGCGCCGATCCTCGACTTTGGCAACGACATGGACGCTCTGATATCCCGATGCTTTTGGAGAAACGATGTAATTTTTCATGGTTCCGGGAACGATTTCATAGCGATCGCATATCAGATTGAGGCACTGATAAACATCCAGTTCATTTGCAACAACGACGCGCATTCCGTAGAGATCATTGAGTTCGAAGAGATCAATTCCCTTACGGGCTGCTTTTTCACGTGCACTTTCTTCGGCTTTGACCCGGCTGTAGACAGTGACTTGTGCGATGCCATTATCCTTAAACATCTGGGTCATTTCGGTTGCCCTCTGCGTGAGCCACTCGTTGCCCTGGGCACGCCACACATGAGAAGCCTGTGCTGAATTCTCGGATTTATCTTCGAGCATGCGCTGCTGGCGCAATTCCTCGGGATAAACATCGGAAAGCGCAAAAGCTATGACTGTGAGCAAAAGCGCTAAAAGTGAGAATCCATGATCATATAAATAACGGATGAAATTCGAGGCTCTGTTTGTTGTCTTTGTCTGCATGATGGTCTCTCTTGCAACGCGGGGTGAGCCGCTCCATTCATCCTTAGTCAATGCACTTTGTCTGCGATTCATTCCCGACAACAGGAATTTTTATCGCGAGGCATGACTTTCGACACGATTTGAGACTTGACAAGGGGAATAGATGGGAAAAAATAGATTTTGGCTGAAACTATGGGAGAATGCCTTTTGAATTCGTAATTCGTAATGCGTAATTGGATTGTCATTCCTTAATTAGTCATTAAAGACAAAGTTTCAGTTTCTGAGAATCATTCGAGAATTCTTTGAGAATTGTGCATTGCACCTTTTACATAGATTTGCCATGTCCGATATACTCAGTCTTTGGAACGACCAGAAAAAAGAAGCCCAGCAGCCCGCCAAATCTGCAGGCAGCGATGTACCCAAGGTTTCTGCAGCATTCGGCAGCACCAGCCAGGAAAACAGCTTGCCTTTGCAGGAAGGAACGGAAAAAAGAGGCAATGAATCTGCGAGCAAATCTCAGGAAGGCACAGGCAAGCCCATACAGTTTATGCCCCATTTGAGCGGAAAACTGGCTGAATATCTTTCTGAAAAGTCCCCAAGGCAGGATTATTCCAAAGGCGTTCCAGCTCCGCAAACCCATGAGTGTTTATTAACCGACCCCAAGGAATTGTCTGCCACAGCGACTGCATTGATACTGGCCTCCCACATTGCACGCTTTGCAGGCACAGCGCTTTCTGAATCGCACCTGAAATCCGCGCAGGATAAGCTGCTGCAATGCTTTACTCAAAAGGACGCAGTCAAACTCGAGGTAGAAGCCTATGAACTGCTTCTATGGCTGGCTGGTGCCTTCGATGAGAGCTGGCAAAAGCAAACACCTGTCGAAAATACTTCAGGGGATCAAAGCATCACATCGGAAGAAACGCTCATCCGAATCATCCAGCTTGCAATTGCCAAAAAACGCGATCTGGACATGCAATACTACACGGGATCACGAGGTGAGTTTTCGGAAAGGCGCATTACGCCAATAGAGATTACAGCCGAAAAGTATCTGATTGCCTTTTGCCATCTTCGTGAAGAAGAGCGCGTATTTCGTCTTTCACGCATCTTAAAGCTGACTCCCGTACGCACGGGATCCGACGAAAACGACGAGCTTTCTACTTTGAGCTATCCAAGTGCAGAGGATACCAAACTCCCGCCATTGCCAGAGTTGGAGCAATCTGCACCTAAAGCCGAAAAGCAGGAGTATAAAGAACGGTCCCATAAGTCTCCCCGTAAAGTGAAATCCAAATTTTCAAAAGAGAAAAGGCAACCAGTGGATGATTCATCCTCCCCGTTGTTTTCTTTTGCAAAGCGTCAAAAAGCGAAAAAGGACGCGCCAAAGAGTGCCCCCAAAGTGGGATTTTCCAAGGGAAGTTCGAAACCCAAAGGGCAATCAACACTTCCGGGATTTGATGTTGATTCGTGAGGATATCATTCGCAATGAGCAATTGGATTTATCCCCCAACATGCCTCTAAAGCTAAAACAACTTCAATTCTATAGAAAAAACATTGGAAATGCTGGAGTAATTGCGCCTTACGCATTGCGCATTGCGAATTATGATTCAGATGACGCATTCATTCTAAATTCACTTGCTCCCAAAGCGTGCATGAGCTAAAAAATGATCCGGGAAGGTAATCCTTCTTTGTCATGAACGAGTTCGGGCGGGAGAAGCATTAAGCCTGTCACTTTTTTCCTTCCAAACTAACTTCCAATATATCCTATCTCTAAATTCCCTCTTATTTCTGCCTCATGCTTCTTCCACCCGAGCTCGTTGGTGACCATCACAACACGACATCCATTCCCTTAAGGTTCAGGCAATCGTAATGGAAGATAGACCGCTTGCTTTATACCGTCGTTATCT
>JAGACY010000192.1 GCA_017613855.1 Pseudomonadota bacterium | reverse complement strand
TGAACCTCACGCTTGTCGAAGCCCGCAAGCAGCCGGGGGGCGAAGCGACCGTGGCGATACTCGAAAAGAACATACGCGAACTGGACTATAAAGCCGGGCAACTGGAATCGCTGGCGGATGACGAAAAAATCGCCGAACAGCCTGTGCGTTACTGGAAATCCCTGAACGAGGCGAGCGGTGCCAAATGGCTGGATACGAGCAAAATGCCGATTCTCGTACTCCAGGGCAGTGCAGATATGCAGGTCTATTCCGAAGATTACGATTTATGGCTGGCAGCCGAAAAGCAGCATTCCAATATCCGGTGCATGCGCTTTGAACGCCTGAACCACCTGATGATGCCCACGACGCTTGAGAATCCCAGTATCATGGATTTGGCAATGGACTATTCGGTTGCATCGAAAGTAGACGATAAGGTCATCGATGCGATTGCGTCTTTTGTACAAAACGGGAAATAGCGTTTCCCGGGGTTACGCGTTTCCGGGGGGCGCTGCGATCACCCCGGGCTAAGTTCTTGCGCCCTTATGGGGCGCTGATGGTATGCGCCTCTGCGTGGCGCATCGAATTATATTGTTCTCAGGGGGACGCTGCTCGGGTGCGGGGGCAGGGAGGTGTGTAGGGGTTTGTATGTAATTAAATGAATTTTATACAGTTTGGTGTGATTGTTCGATGGGCTTTGTGCGTGTGTGAAGTGCCGTTATCGCTAAAAATTTTTTGTAACTATTTGGTTAAAAAATCTTTTTCGATATGTGGATCGATGTTACTATCAGGCAGACATAGGGGGCTGCAGATCGCAAGGACGCTGTAAGCAGAAAATGATGAGTCGTTCGTTCACAATGATTTTGGTTGTAAGGAGGACGTCATGAGATTTTCACTTATTCCTGTTTTGGCATGTATGTCTTTGTTAACCGTTACGTCGTGCGGAGATTTCGACGCGATGGAAGAAGATGTCGGTGATTTGGCAGTGAACAAAGCCGCAATTCTCCCCGGCCAGCCCGAGTATGAGCCAGTGGCCGACATGAACGGGCTTGTAGCCAAGCGAGTGGCGAAGAAAGTCAATTTCTGGGGCAAGAAGGAAATTGTGCCGGAGTTCAGTGCATTCAATGTCTCGGGTGCAGATACCAGTGTCCTTTACAATGTGCGCATTGCGCAGGTTGCTTCCCCGAGTGTTCATCGAAACGTGATCTTTATGACTGCAGGTCAGAAGATATCGAGCAGCGGCCACGAGAATGGTGTGACCGGCCAGGCCACCAACTGGGATAATAGCTGCGGCGATGCGCAGTGCACCGGATTGTCTCTGAGCGGTCAATCGATGCTGCTGAAACTTCTGGACCAGGATTGGTTCCCGAGTGCATGGGTTGCTGTTGGAACGGATAACAATTTCGATTATACACTTTCGAAATCCAAGCGCGAACGATTGGTCGCAGGTTTTGTGAACTGGATTAAAACCAAGATTACATCCGACACCGAGAATATCGTGCTCGCCGGCAGTTCCCGCGGCGGTTGTCTTGTGATGCTGATGGCTCAGGAGCTTCGCAAGGATCACGCATACGACAATATTAACATCTATGTTTCTTCATATGATGGTGTTTGTATAAAAGGTGAAGAGTTCGGTGTGACATCGCCCAAAATCAACAATCCAGTCAGACCTTCCGGTACGTCTTATAGTAGCTGGTCTGTGGATATGAATGCGCAGTTCCCGAATCATCAGAATCTGCATATCTATCATGTCACGGGCGGACAGGAAGTCGTTCCCATCCTTGGCGTTCGGGCATTTTCGGCATACAATGGTTCAACGCCGCCCAATACCGGTACAGATATCGACTGGGGTTGGTATAAACAGACGTGGGTGCCCTGGAAACACAAGGAAATCGGCAATCCATTCACTGAGCCGGCACAGAATGATCGTCCCGCAGCTGTTGCGGATACAATCGATGCACAACTCTGGTGGCTCGATAATGTGAGATAGGCGATTTTGCGCAACGATTAACCGTTTGCAGACCGCCGGAAGATGGTTTTATGCCGGGTGTGATTCACACACCCGGTTTTTTTTGTGTGTGGATGTACATTCTCAATACATCCGGCGGTGTCTTCGGTAAAAGAAATACTGAATCGGATATAATGATGCAGCCATGAATGGGCGATGCAGAAAAACGATGCTACGGTCCTGTAACATTTGATTAAAATCTGCAAATCGCTTGCAGGTACTGCTAAAAGTTATTAATCTAATTCCCGGTTTACCATAAGTGACGTGCTTATGGCTGGTGGCGCGGACATTCATTTTCAGGAAGTACTAAGATGACTGGAAAACTACCCTATATTTATGGATTTACCGTGTTGAATCTTTTGCTGGTCACTTTGGTGTATGCATCTCCGGTTATCGTGGAAGGCGAAAGCTGCGAGAGAAGTGAGTTCGTACAATCGTGCGATGGTGATACACTTTATGTTTGTTCAGGCAATCAGGGCGTCGTCGCACGCGATTGTACGAATCAAAACAAGGTATGTGTTGACTTCGGTTCAAATTCGGAGCGGTTCATTTCTGCAGCCGATTGCTTTGAAGATGACGATGTCTGTGAAAACGCCGGCGAGATTGTGATGAAGGAGCAAGTGCTGCCCTCGGGAATGAGCATACAAAGAGGCGTACAATGTGAGAAGTCGACGGATGGCAGACTTTATTATCGACTGCTAAAACCGAAGTATTATCCGGCCAGAGTTGAGAAACGAGAACAGTTGGAGCAAAAAAAAGCACAAAGGGCCGAAGAAGCTGAAAACCGAAAGGCACAGCAGGCCATTATCGATAAATACAAAACCGAAACGTGCGATCCGAATACATACAAATTATCTTGTGATGGGGACATATTGCTCAGATGCGGCAATGATAAATTGGTCAAGCCCATTGCATGTTCACGGCAGGGCAAAACCTGTATCGACTTTGGTAACAATTCTGCACAATTCATTTATTCGGCAGCATGCCTTGATGAAACCGATAAATGCGAGAATGCAGGAGAAATCGTCTCGCGGGATAATGCACCAAACTCAAGGGTGCAGAAACGCTTTCAATGTGTAAAATCAAAAAACGGCGAACTCTACTACGGAGCCATCCGTGCTTCATCTAATTCTGCAAATGCTAATGATTTGAGAAAAATTTATGCGATGAGAAATCAAACTGCTGGCATATTGGTGCTTGAGGAAACGTCAAAAGGAAAACATGAAGGCAATGCATGTAAAACGGAAAATGCATTGACCGAAATCTGTGAAGTCACTTCAAGAGGACTTTCGGTTGTTGTTTCATATCAATGTATAAAAAATGCTGATGGCAATCTTGTGTTGTATAAACATTCAGTCGCAGCTTGCGACAGCGGCGCCGGTACATGTTCAAAAGATGGTAAGTGTCTTCCGGGAAAAAGCTGTTCACCAGAAAAGTTTAAATCAAAGTGTCATGGTAATGATGCCACAAGATGCCTGGAGGGTAAGGTGCATCATATCATATGCCAAAAGGATGAAACCTGCAGTGTCATTGATGGCGTAGCGGAATGCTCCAGAAATGCGAAAAAAGAAAACAACAGTAAATCGAGCAAAAAACAGCGTAAAAAGGCAAATACAACTGATAATACGTCATCTATATTGTTAAAGAAATCGAAGCTTTAGAGCTTGGAGCTGGCAATGCTCTCCAAAAGTTCAATGCTCAGAGCATTAAAGCATGGGACTATGCATTTCATATCCAATATCGCTATACAGAACCTGAAATTTCGATTCATATGATCATCGAAGATTCTACAGGTGCGGTGTGAATGATGGGATGAATGACAGCGCTTGTTGGATAGGGTAGGGCGGCCGTATTGCGCAGCAATAGGCCGCCGCTGACGCGTATCGGCCGCTGGCCGATAGCGGCAGAACTGTAATAAAATCACATGCATGGTGTTGTAGGGCTTGAAAGATGGCGTGCATGTGAGTTAAAAGGGCAAATTTTTGTCGTCCGAATGTGTGTTTCGGACCTGGAAATTTTTGAAGGAGAAATGACGAAATATGTTGGATGTCAAGTATGTTCTTGCGAATC
>JAGACY010000191.1 GCA_017613855.1 Pseudomonadota bacterium | reverse complement strand
GCTAAAATAACTATCATTCTTTAGGAATAACCTTGAGAATACCCTAACTGCTAACTGCTAACTGCTAATTGCTCATTGCTAATTGCTCATTGCTAATTGCTCATTATTGACCTGATTAAAATCTTTCAGTACTAATAAGGTACAGGTTCGTCGTCATAAGACGGCGCATCACTATGAGGGAGAAAAAGACATGTTCCGAAAAGTAAGCATCATTGGCCTCAGCATTTTTTGTGGGCTTTTAGGGCTTTGCGGATGTGTAATTGACGGTTCTGAAAGCGGTGTAAATGCTACGGTTGAAAGTCAGACAGAGCAGTACATCGATCTCGACAATAATCAAAACGGTGCACTTGGTCTCATTTTTGGCATGCCTCAGATTGACGACCGCCTGGATTTTGATGGCGGGGATCGCGAAGACTGGCGATACATTATCGTTACGGGCCCCGGCATGATGTCCATTACCATTAATATCGACAATCCTGCTAAAATCGATGGTGGATGGAACATTTATGACTCTGAACTCAGAGCCTTGCATACTCAGTCCTTCAGCAAAAACCAGGGTTATTATGAATTCAAGAATTTCCCGGTAAAGCGAGGAACTTATTACTTTAAGACGTTTACGACAGGCGGCAAATCCATTTATACGATTGCAACTTCTTTCCAGCCGACTCAATCGGAGCCCATGGTCGTTGCAGAACCGGAACCCGTTATTGAGGAAGAAGAAGAAGAGGAAGAAGTCGAAGAAGTCAAAACAAAACCGAAAAAACCATCCTCATCCAAGAAAAAATCCCATCATACAGAAACTGCCGAGGATGAGCCTGCGCCTAAACCAAAAGAAAAACCGGCAAAAGAAACCGGCGGAACGACAGTTGTCGGTACGATATCGGTTATTACCAAAAAAGCGGATGGTTCTGCAGAAATCAACATTGCCGGAACAGGCAAAAATAAAGGCATTGAAACAGGGGATGTGGGTACAATCGAAGGCATTAACGTAAAAGTCGAAATGATCAAATGCTTTAACACCTCATGCCGGGCACTCATTCCTGCAAGCGTCAACACCAACAAACTTAAAGACAACGCAAAAGTCAGATTTAATGTGAAATAACTCTGTTGGGATCACCGCTTTTCTACGCAGAAACATTCAAAATGCAACAAACAGCTATCCGGCAGTATTTGCCATAATGACAAATACTGTCGGATTGAGAATCTTGCATCATGGGTTGGATTGGTTTAGAGTAAGGTGGGATACGCTAAGTATCATCCTTTGCCATCGCATTTAAATGCCGCAACATATTAATGAAGCAAAGTAAGCAGACACATGACAGATAAAAACTCTTCAAATAAGCTACCTCAAATGCCGAGGTTGACGAAACTCCCTTCGCTTCACAGTGCGAAACCGAGCGCAACTTCGATGACAGATTTACCTAAGCTGTCCCAGAATGCTGTCATTCCTGCACTCCAGTCGAGTGCAACGCAGCTGCCTAATGTGGCTAACAACATGTCCGACGAAGGTGAAGCCACCGTTGCTATACAAGCACCTTCGGATGAAGAAATTGATAAAGCTGTATCTGCTTTCAAAAGTGGTGCGAAAGCATCTCTTCCGGGACTGGGAATTCCGCTTATTTCTCATACCAAAAAAGAACCTGCGAGTCCTGTGAGTGCAGATACTTCGAATGAAGCAACCGTCGCATTAGAGGCTCCTCCCGAAAAAGAGATCGAATCCGCTATCGCAAATTTAAAAAACAGCGGGAATAATCCTTTGCCAAGCCTTGGCTCGCCACTTTCCCTCAATAAAGGACTTGCCAGTATTCCTGCTATTTCTTTGACAAAATCATCCGGATTAAATCCAAAAGCTGATATCAATCCGGTAATGGCACCTCAAAGTTCGCCTTTTGACAAGAGCTCGCCTTTTGACAAAGTTTTGAGTTCTCCATCTAAGGCAATTTCCAAATCTCCCGTGAATGCACCGGCAGACCCAGTCAATGCACCGGCAAATCCAGTCATTGCGCCGGCACAGTCTGTCACGCCTCCAAAGGAAGATGCACCCATTTTTGGTGGTGCCGCTCTGGAACAGAGTGAACTTCAGTATGAAGACGAAATTCCTGACGATGAAAATGAAAAAACCATGATGATCGATGCTGCTCCGGATGAAGATCTCGACATCGGCAGCGAAAAAACTCAGATCAGTTTCGGCGCGATGGATTTCGAACCATTGAGCGGTAAACTCATCGTCGAATCCGGAAAAACAAACCAGCGGGAATATATCCTCGTCCGTGAAAAAACGTCTTTGGGACGTGCACCCAGTAATGATATCGCGATTTCCGATATCGCGATGAGCCGTAAACACGTCGAAATCGATAAATTCCCGGAAGGATTCAGAATCCGGGATCTCGAAAGCGGAAATGGTACAATTCTCAATGATCATCGCATCCGCGTTGCTCAGTTGAGAGATGGTGACATCATCGAAATCGGAAGTATCCGTTTCAGATTTGAACAATCTGGCGGTGATCCTGATGTGCTTTGGAAAGGTGAGCCTAAAATTGACTACCATCCAAACCAGCACAATAAGCGTCCGCGCCCGCAGGGGTCATCTCAAAGCTCCTATCAGGGTTCTCAAAACTCTGGCTTATCTCAAAGTTCGTCCCAGAACCAATCCCCCTTCCCTCCGTCACATCCATCCCAACAAATGGAATCCATGCTCGAAAGACAGGGAGGCGGTATTGCTGCTCCATCCTGGGCTTCGGCACCACCTATGACCAGTCCTTACATGTCTTACAATGGCAATGTTTTAAGGACGGTCAATGCTATCCCAACACCAGCACTCATCGGCTTTATTGCCGCCATCGCCCTGTTCGTTGGTTCTATTGTTTTCCTCATTATCGCATCTGTCATCAGCAATGGGTATGAGAAAAAAATCGAAGCCGAGCGCGCATTGATTGCCGACATTCAAACCAATATTACTAAGGGTGTTGAATCGTACACCAAATCCCAGTTCCCGGAAGCACTGGAATACTTTAAAACTGCCAAAAATCTCGATCCCGATAAAACCTTCATTAAAGATCAGCAGTTTTTTGACAGATATGACAAACTGATTTCAGAGGAAATGGAAATCACCAAAGACATTAAGAAGATTAATGATAAACTCGATGGAATCAGGAACTCCGCGAATTATTCGTTCGATGAATTCAGCAAAGATTTGAAATTATTGGAACGTATCCCGGATGGCAGCATCAATAAAAATGGTGCTGAACAGACCATCAATAAAATTACAGATGCCTACGTTGCGACACTGAGAAAGAAAATCGGCGACCTCATTAAAGAAGATAATGTTATGGAAGCCCGAAAATTGATCAAGGAACTGGCCAAATTCCCGGATTCCAATAATAACGCCACTACTTTTGCAAACCGCATCGCCACCATGGAACAGCGGACCAATTCAAAATAAGCGAGATAACCACTCAATTGATACATACGCCGTATGAAGAAATACCTTTACACGCTCTTATTTTTATCGATGCCACTGACGGCATTAGCACAGGATGCCACCGAAACGGTCATCGACTTTAAAGGTGAAATTGTCGATCAGGATGCGGCGCCTGTCTCTGGTGTGCTTCCTCTCGAATTCCGCGTCTTTACTGAAAAAAACGCCAAGAAAGCCATCGCAACCGAAAAACATTTTGTCTCGATTGTCGATGGCGAATACGCTTTATCTCTCGGTGAATCCTCACAAATCAAAACCAAAAACGCCACCCTGTTTGTAGCTGTTTATCTGGACGGCAAAGAACTGACCCGTCAGGAAGTCAGAACACAACAGCAGATCGTCAAAAAGAATTCTCAAATCGTCGAAACAGATGTGACACCCAATACCGGCGATTTCAAGCTGGAATGCCCAAAAGGTTACGTCGTGACCGGTATCCAGGGAAATTCGAAAAATGGCGTCCAGAACTTCAAACTGATCTGCTCCAAGACTGTGTAAGCAGTTAGCAGTTAGCAGTTAGCAGTTAG
>JAGACY010000190.1 GCA_017613855.1 Pseudomonadota bacterium | reverse complement strand
GTCGTCGCACATTTCACCGTAGGCAACAATGCTGTCACCACATGTTTTGGCCAAACAGCGTTTCCCGGGGGTTGGATAGAGGTAGCCTGGTTCTATTTCTCCCTTCGAAGAACAACCGTCCCCTGCAGCTGTATTGCCGTCATCGCATACTTCATTGCCATCCATATCGAGTTTGCCGTCGCCATATTGAATGGCCATGCAGCTGACATTCTGAGCTTCGCATTCTTTACAGGCGTTGACGGTTTCCTTATGAAATACACCACTTTCATCGGCAACTTCGATCTCTTTTTTGCCCTGGCATTTATAGCCTTCTTCAACAGCACACTGATAGCATCCATCGTCGCTGTTAAAATTGCCATCATCGCATTGTTCGTCGTCATCAAGTGCACCGTTGCCGCAGGTCAGAGGGGCACAGATGCCATTCTCGCATTCATAACCTTCGGCTATCGAAGTACATTCGAGACATCCTGGATTTTCACCAACAAACACAATGTCGCATACTTCGTATTCCTGATCCCAAATACCATCGCCGCAGAAAGAAGCTTTTTTACAGTCTGGTGTACATCCGCCATAGGCACCGTCACCACCGGTTCTTTTGCCTTCGTTCTCTATTCCTTCGTCGCATTCTTCGTCCTGATCTTCCTGAACAATGCCGTCTCCGCAAAAAGCTGCAAGCTGGCATTCGCTCGTGCAGAGAGGATTGCCATCATCATCGACGCCATATTCAGCCGGTGATGATCCAGGATCGCAATCTTCACCTTCATCGACTTTGTTGTTGCCGCATTTTTTGTTACTCTGTGGGGTACAAGCCCCGCCTTCTTCCGGGCAGTCGAAACCGGCTTCGATGGCCGTGCAATCTGATGAACAGCCGTCTCCGTCTTTCAAATTGCCGTCATCGCATTGTTCAGAGCCTTCGACTTTACCGTTTCCGCATTTGGGCTTGTTTGGGTTGGGATCGTCATCACTTTCTTCACAGGCACCGCCCTGTCCCGGGCACCAATAGCCTTCTTCGACGGATTTGCAGTCTGCCGCACAGCCGTCACCGTTTTCGGTGTTGCCGTCGTCGCATTGTTCGCCGGTTTCTACCTTCATATTCCCGCATGCGGCCTGATCTTCTTTTCCCGATGAATCATCATTGCAGCCCCAAAGCAGGGCACAGCTGATGCCAATGACTTCTAAAAGACGTGTGTATTTCATGTATTCTCCTTTTGGGATTTTTTTAGCAGAAACGTATGTGTACACGTTTCTGTCGATTTCAATTCCCATATAAATCTTTCATCACCGCAATTCCAGATGGAAGACGCGAAACATCGATTTCGTGCGTCTCAAGCTCATGATAATCGGTGCAGTGCAATAAAAATTCTTCTGGTCCTGTGATGGGCAGGCTGCACAACGGCGTTTTGTAATGGCAGGGAATCGTCGTTCGAGCTCCAATCCGGCGTGCCAAATCGGCGGCTTCATGCCCGTCAATCGTATAAAAACCTCCCACCGGAATGAGTAAAACATCGATTTTTCCAAGCGCAGAAATCTGTTCATCGGTAAGGATTTCGCCGCAATCCCCCATGTGAAGCAGACGAATGCCTTCGGCTTCGATCATTTTCATCCAAACGCCGCCGCCGAATTTGGTTCCCTCAAATTTGTCATGCCATACAAAAAACGAAGTAATTCTTAGTGCTTTGTCGTGCCAGGATTTGCGCACCACGACTGGTATATTTTGAATGTCCCCGAGGTAATTGTGGTCGATGTGTTCGTGTGTCACGAGGACAAAATCGGCATGCGTTTTAAACGGCGGATAATTAAAACGCCCTTTAAAAGTCATCGCCTCATAAGGATCTATGACGATTCTGCGGCCATCCGTTAAATCCAGGGTGAACGTCGCGTGGGCAATAAAGGATAATTTCATAAAACACTCCGTTTAATTCACCGTCTTTTTGCAATCGGTTGTGCATTTGCTTTTACCGTTATTACTGCCCTCATCACATTCTTCGGTGCCATTGATCTTGCCATCGCCGCAATAGGGGCCGCGTTTGCATTCGGTTGTACAGCCATTGTAGAGATTGTCATCGTTGGCTGCACCGTTGTCGCATTCTTCATCACCGGCAATTTTGCCGTCGCCGCAGGCTTTCTGACATGTGGCTTTGCCGGTATTCAGAAAACCGCTTAAAGTCAGCTTGTAATCTGAGCCGGAATCATCGCGTTCCGCCTGAAAGAGCTTGATTGGATAAATGCCGTTTTCATAAATATCCAGTGCTTCGTCGAATTTTTTGCCGGTATCAGTCTTTTTGCCATTGCATTGAACAACATAGTTCTCAGATCCCATTGTGTTCGATCCGGAAATGCTCCACTGAATGCCGCCAAGATCGACAAACAAATGGTTGTTGACGAAAACCCAGACATCATCATTCCCACGGAATTCGAGCGTTTCACCGCCTTTATACTGGAAATAGGTCTCGACTTCTGTGCCAAAATTACCATTGTGGACGGGCTCGGGGCTGCCAGAGGGCGTGTATGTGTTGCCATATCCATAATCATCTAACGGACCAAAATAGCCATTACACAAGGACATTGGCTTGCCATCTGCACGCTTTGCATCGGCAGGCGGCTCGTGCGAGTCAAAAATATAGGTACCTTCCGGATAATCAGGACCTGTCTTATGCTCAAGCAGCAGCGTCGACTTGATCACCTGATTGATGCGAGTCGGGATTGAATGCGTATCATCCACTGGGTTAAAGGATTCCCGGAACCACATTTTAAACGTTGCCCCACATCGCATGTGGGTACCGATCTTGTATTCTTTTCCTGTGCAAAGGTTGTTCGCAGAAGTGAATACAGGCTTTCCATCAGAATCCAATTCCGGCTGAACCATACCCTTGCAACTGTACGCAGTGGCAAAGTCTTGCTGGAAATCCGGATGCCCGCGATCCGGAAGCAGTTTGCCGGTTACCAGTGAAGCACATTCCGGGTCTTCGGCTATCCATGCATCGATGGTTTTCTGAGTTACAAAGCCGTCATAAGCACTGTAATCCGCACTGTTGTAAATTTGTGTAAACCTTCTGAAATCATAATAGGTAATGGGCAGTTCGATGGTATCTGGGTAATTGGTTGAAAATTCAGTGCATGTATAACCTTCTTCGACTTTGCAGTCAGATGAACAGCCGTCCCCTGAGATGAGATTGCCGTCATCGCATTCTTCACGGTATTCCTTGGGAATACTGTCCATCCACAGGGTAATGCCGTCGCCGCAAATAGGTTTGCAGACACCATCCAGACATTCGAAGATCTTTTCGCTTCGGCATTTGGGATCACACCCGTCGCCGGCAAAGTTATTGCCATCATCGCATTCTTCGCCCTGTTGAAGTATGCCATCGCCGCAGCATCCCTTACTGCATGTGGATACATCGGTATAGTCCGTACATAACCACCCGGGATTCACTGTGCAATCCGTTCCACAGGCTGCATCCGTTCCGTTGGCTGAGCCCATATCGCATGTCTCATAACCGGCAAATGCATTATCATCACCATTCATTTTTCCGTCGCCGCATTTCGTCTTTTCGCAGGCACCGCCAACGGCATTGCATCGAAAACCTGCTTCGAAATTCAGGCAGTCTGCAGTACACCCGTCGCCATCGCTTGTATTGCCATCGTCGCAGACTTCATAACCTTCAACTTTGCTATCGCCGCAGACGGATTTATGACAGGCCTTGCCCGCTGTCGGACATGCATAGCCGGCTTCGAGCTTGCAGCGCGATGAACAGCCGTCTCCATCTACGGCATTGCCATCGTCACACAACTCGCCATAAGCGACTATGCTGTCGCCACAGGCTGCAGCTATACAGCGCTTTCCTGGTTTCGGACAAATATATCCCGGTTCGATCTCACCTTTTGAAGAACAGCCGTCGCCGTCAGCAGTATTGCCGTCATCACAATTTTCATAACCATCGGCATCGAGTTTGCCATCACCATAAGCAATGAGCATACATGTGACATTTTGTGTTTCACATTCAGTGCATGCATTGACCGTTTCTTTATGGAAAATGCCACTTTCATCGACAATTTCGACTT
>JAGACY010000189.1 GCA_017613855.1 Pseudomonadota bacterium | reverse complement strand
CAGAGCCATATTTTTTTGTCGCTACCACATCTACCCCAGTATCGGCAACGTTATGCAGAATCACGTCGCCGATTCTGACTGGTGCGAAGACATAGGTTCCTTTGATGACGTCCATGACATCCATGATTTTGTCTTTGGGAACCTCGGATGCGGTTTTAACCGAAATTCTGGGATAATGAATGTCCTCCGAGGGAACGGCATTTCTATTGGGCAGAACGGCTACTGAACTCGTCACGATCCGCATTGGATTGACGACCTCTTTGCGGGCATAATTTTCGCCGATTTTGCACGTATTTCCCTTAACGCTGACGACTACACCTTTATCCACTTCAACCGTGAGCTGGCATCCCATCGGACAGCCAATACATGTGAGTTCTTTAATTTCCATTGGATTCCTTTTGGTTATTCGCGATGTTACGCCTTCCAGGCGTGAAGGATTGTTGGGTTTTGTGAACACAGTCGCCGTACAGAGTCTTGTTATTTGCTTTCAACTGCAATGGTGATGTTTTGGATATTTTGGAATGATTGCAGCTGTGATTTTTTCAGCACAGCCTGTTCCATTTCACCGGGGGCCATGATGCGCTTTCTTTGATGAATGATGCGGGTTTCGTCGATATAGACGTTGATATAATGGTCTCTGTATACGTTGGCGACGCGGAACCGGACGACAAGGCTGTCGGGCATTCGGTTGATATGAATTGTCGTTGGTACGGTGTAGCGCACACCGCCTTTTGTGGAGATCCGCACCGGTGGTTCATTGGGCTCGGGGAGCATTTGATTCGTCACAAATGCAGCAGCAGCTCGACCGGCACGTCCGGCTTCATCCGAGACAAAATCGACCAGATCGTGAACATGCAACACATTGCCGCAGGCGAAGATGCCCGGTACACTTGTTTCAAAATTCTCAGAAACAAATGGCCCGTTTGTTGTGGGGTTGAGCTCTATACCAACGTTTTTTGAAAGTTCATTTTCGGGGATCAACCCCGTCGACAGCATCAGGGTATCGCAATCGTAATGGATTTCAGTGCCCGGGATTGGTTTGTTGTGGGCATCGACTTTTGCGATGGTTACGCCCTCAACGCGTTCTTTACCCTGGATATCGACGACAGTATGCGACAGCAGCAAGGGAATATCGAAATCATTTAAACACTGAACGATGTTACGCTTTAGGCCGCCGGAATATGGCATTAGCTCGGCTACACACAGTACTTTTGCGCCTTCGAGCGTCATGCGGCGGGCCATGATCAGACCGATATCACCGCTGCCAAGGATGACAATGCGTTTTCCTGGCATATAGCCTTCGATATTGACCAGACGTTGAGCTGTGCCTGCAGAAAAAATGCCCGCTGGACGAAATCCCGGGATATTCAGGGCACCTCGGGGGCGTTCACGGCATCCCATGGCCAGAACCACAGAACCGGCTGTTATTGACATCACACCATCGTTGCGGTTAATGGCTGTTACGGTGCGGTTATGGGCTATATCCAGAACCATCGTATTCAGTTTGTATTCGATATGGCGATCAAGCACCTGCCTGATAAAACGTGCTGCATATTCCGGTCCGGTGAGCTCCTCCTTAAACGTGTGCAGTCCAAAACCATTGTGAATGCACTGGTTTAGAATGCCTCCAAGTTCCGAATCCCGCTCAAGGATCAGGATGCGATCACAGCCTGCATCTTTGGCGGCTACAGCCGCAGCCAGACCGGCCGGTCCACCGCCACCAATTACCATATCATACGCATTCATTCATATACTCCTAAACAATTGGCTGTAAGTCGCAGTATTTGCACATTTGCTGCCCGTGACTAGCAAATTTTAACGGAATTAATCGGGACTGGCAAGCATTCAGAATGTTCAGTCGGGGGCAAATCATGCAGGGTGGAAAAAATTCATTTTCGGGGACTTGCGAAAGCCATTTGTGTGTTTGATATTATGCGACTTACCGCAGACGAATCATTCGTCTGTCAGAGTGTCTCAGACTCCCACCGCACATCAGGAAATACGCATGGATTTTAATTCAAACCCAATGCTCCAGAGTGGCATGCGAAAAATAAGCATGTTTCTGTTAGGCTGGTTCGTTCTCGAAATTGCCTGTTTTATTGTAGCCGGTTACTTTATCGGTGGCTGGAATGTATTCTGGATTCAGTTCGGAACTTTGATTTTGGGATATATTATTAAGCCAGCTAAGAAAAACAATGTGCCAGGAATGATGCCTGGATTGGGCGGAGGTTTGCCGACTGGCCGGGGAATTGCGGCAATCTTGCTGATGATTCCGGGGTTTATTTCGGATTTGATTGCGCTTGTGATGCTGATTCCGCCTGTGCGCAAACTCGCGCTGGGGCTTGTGATGCGCAAATTTATGCCCAAACAGACGAATGATTTGCTGGGGCAGTTCGATCCGGCCATGATGGAGTGAATGGCTCGGCAGTTTGGCAACATGAATGCCCCTCAAAATGTGGATCTTGGAAAACAGCCCAAATCAAAGAAAAAGAGAGACAAAAAACATTCGGAGGTAATCGATATCGACGCCGAGACCAGCGATCGAAAGAAAAATATGGCTTCTGCTGAAGTCGTGCGTCCTTTCAACAAACAGCCACATGCACTCATCGAAGATAAAGATGTCGTAGACGTGACTTATGAGATTGAGGAATAAGCCCTTGTATTTGCATAAATAATCTGCCAGAAATATGGTTCGCAAACGGCTGATGCCTGTTTGTTTGCATCATATTCTGGAGGTTTTATGAGACGCAAAAATACGTCTTTAATCAGTCTTACGGCTGTTGCATGTATCCTTTGGCCGTCTGTTGCCAGCGCAGAATTGCCTTGCAGTGATTATAATTCTGATAATCCTGCGGTGACTTTAACATCCAATAAACTCGATGAAATTAGTGGACTGGCCGTGAGTCGTTCAAATCCCAATTATCTTTGGGCACTTACCGATTCACTCAGTGATCCCGAGCTCTATCTGCTCGACCGCAGTGGCAACGTGATGCGGACTTACCGGTTGCGCAATACGCCCAATATCGATTGGGAAGATTTGGCTGTTGGCCCTTGTGAACCATGGGGTGAGCAAAATTGTATATACATTGGCGATACGGGCAACAATAGTTTCAACCGTAAAAAT
>JAGACY010000188.1 GCA_017613855.1 Pseudomonadota bacterium | reverse complement strand
CCCTTAGCTTTAGATTTTCCCTTTAGTTTTGCATCCCCATTGCGCATTGCGCATTGCGCATTGCGAATTTGAAAAGCTTTGCTTATGAACAAACTCATTCTCCTGCTTACAGCACTGCTCACCCAGGGTTGTCTCTACGTGGCTCCGATTGATGAAGAACCCGAACCGGATGATACGATGCCTTTTATCAATGAGGCGAGTCCTGGTCTTGGTGTCGTAGAGATCAACCTGGAGAATTCGAGTCCCCAGCAGTTTATTTTGTCGAGCTACGATGATGCCAATGCGGATCAGGCACTGTACAGTCGGATAGTGCTGGATTACCGTCCCGCCGGAGCGACATCGAATCCGATTAAGGCGACGATTCCGGTATTGGGTGACACCGGATCGCGTGACAGTCTGACATACGAACTGCGTCCCTGTGAGTTGGCCAAGTCTCAGACGGGGGTGTTTGAGGAGGGCAAGACGATAGATCTTTACTTTGTCATCGCGGATGAAAGATTTTTTCATGAAAATACGAATTTTTTGAGCACGGATTTTTCATTGCCTTTTAAAACTTACACGAACCGCGGTTCTGTGTGGGTACAGTGGACTTTGCTTTTTAAAGGTAAATGCCGTTCAGATTTGTAATGATTCAGCCCTTTGCACGTGCCAATTGGATGATTCATTATTCACGATTCACAATTTACTGTCTTTAAGATCAAGAACCACGATTCTTTAGCCAAAACGATGAGAATACCCAAATCATTGCGCATTGCGGATTGTGCATTGCGCATTGTGCATTTTTGTCAGTGAAAACGTCATCGTGAATAACGAATAACGTACTTTATGGACAACGGCCCGGCTGAACAGTTAATCAGATTCATAAGGAGAGTAATACATTTACTTGAAGCGAAACAAGAATGTGGCTATAAGGCAGATTTGGCCCATCGGTTTTTGGAATGAATTGTGAGGGTCGGGGAGAGTGATCTATGCGAAAATTGAGTATTATTTTTGCAATTTCCATGGTGGCATTTGCAACACCCGTATTTGGTCAGGATGCTGTCGTTCCGTCTGAAATGGATGTTCAGCAGAGTGCTGAGGGTATGCTTGCCAACGCCAGTAAAGGTGTCGAACGTCTGGAAGAGATCATTGCTCAAGGGCAGGAACAGCTTGCAGAAGCCCATCAGGATCAGGATGTTCCGCGCATTGACTGTCTGAACTCATTGTTGGTCAATGCGAGAGGCTTTTTGAGCGTCGTTCAGAATGGTGAGGCAAATTTAAAGGATGCCGTAGCCCGTAACGATAAGGATGCCCAGCAGCATCATTATAAATTGGTGCAGCTTGGGGTAAGCAAAGGTAATGACATTTCCATTCGTATGATGGAATGTTCTACGGGGGTTGTGGGCGTTTCGGGAACGACCGTTCAGGAAACAGTGCGAGTTTGCCAGATAGAGCCTTGCCTTGCAGGTGAGCAGTTCTATGATCCGAGTAAAAGCGGGCTATTGGGAGACAACGGCAGCCGTTCGGATGAGATCGAGGATTCTGGCGTTGAAATTGATGTGGACGCATCTCCATATCTTTAATTAGTACGGATAACAAAGGGCAACCGCAAATCCACGATGGTTTCGCTTGCCTTGGAAGATACAGTGCCATTGATTTGGCATAGAGCAAATCAATGGTAATGGTGCATACGAATGTTGAGATATTTTAAAGCGGCATGCCTTGGAATGCTGCTGCTGGCTTTTATGGGCAGCAGCATTGTTGAGGCGAAAAGTAAAGAGCCCGAATCTGACGGTTTGCAGGCAGGCGGTTTTGTTATGCATCCCGGAGCAGATGTCGCAATCGCATACGATGGGCGCGATAAAATCGGCAGCGATGATGGATTCGTCGATGTGGGCGTACATTTTAATACGCATCTTGCCGACGAAACCACCAAGAGCTGGACGAATCAGCTTTCCTTTAAATGGCGTCAGTTTTGGGGATTGGGTGAAGCCAATGCAGATGGCGGCCCCGAAGTTAACGTCAGTACAAATGCCGATCTCTTTAAATTGAGTATGTTCCGCATTGCTCCTTCGGCTTCCTATACTTATTTTAGTGATCCGGAAGATGACAATTTACGCCGGGATTTTGAACACCATTCGGCAAAGGCAGGCGTCGGTCTCTATATTCAGCCGGGGGCAGGCGCGATCTTTTCACAGCGCATCGGATATCAGTTCAGCGGTCGTTTTTATACCGAACATTCGGACGTGTCTCACCTGGTGCATCGTGTCGATTCCGTGACCCGATGGAATTTCCTGCCGCAGACGAGTATGTCATTGCTCGTCGATTTTCGCGCCATTACCTATCTTGATGATGATCGCAATGTGAGTCCCTCCATTGATGAGGAAGATACCCATAACAGCTCTTCATACCCCATTCGCGTTAAGTATTCTCTTCAGGGACTTATGCTCGCCCGTATGTCCTACGTCCTGGGACTCGGGTATGCCTACGAAAATTACGATAACGGACTCAAAGAGCACATGTTTATTATGAATGCTCGTCTCCGTTATGATTTTTCGAGCAATGCCGGTATTTATCTCGAATATAAAAAGGATTTTGATAACGTCATTTACGGCGATTATTACAAGCTTCATCGCGTGACGCTGGGATTTGACGGCCTTTGGTTTGACCATCTTCAAACCGATTTTAAACTCGGATACGGGAACTTTAATTTCCGCAGTGAGTCGGATTCATCCCGACGAGATAATATGATTATCGCCGAGGCAAAGATCTTTTATCATTTCTTCCCCGGAATGAAGCTTGGGCTTGAGTATAATCTGCGTTACAACACCAGCGATATTGATTCTGCCGGCTATGCAAAAAATATGGCAATCTTAAGTTTTGCCTATGAGTACTAGCCTTTTTTTCTGGTGAAGAGTGATGACAACTGGGATGCATCAGTTTTTTTTATTCCCGTTGAAAGGATTGCTCTTCGCAGGCATCTTGTGCATGGGGTGTGCTGCCACGACAACCAATGACTGGCAGGCACGATTGAGTACTTGTCCGACGAGCGAAGAACTCGGACAGCTAAAGCCATGGGATCGCCTTGAAATTCGGGTTTTCGGCCAGGAAGGGCTGAGCGGTCTTTATGAAGTTTCACCGCGCGGCACGATTTCTTTCCCGATTCTCGGGGAACTTGCGGTCGAAGGCAAACGCTGTGACGAAATTGAAGTCATGGTCCGGGATGGATTAAAGGAAGAATACCTGAGGGATCCATCCGTCATTTGTATTAATAAGGAAGTCTCCAAGACTGCGGTTACGGTCGACGGACAGGTGCAAAAACCGGGTATTGTCGAATTTCGGCCCGGCTTGATGCTCACCGATGTTATTGCTCAGTCGGGAGGGCCAACTTCCAGGGGGCAGGTCAATGCTGTCGTGATTGTGCGAAAGCATGATAATGTCTCTGAATCTGTCACCGTACCTTATCAGGATATTCTTCTGGGAAAAGTACCCAATGTCTGCATGCATCCCGCAGATTTGGTCTATATCCCGGAATCCGTTTTCTAAATTATGCCAGATACACCTTCGAAAGATTCTCAGTCATCCGTATTCCCCGTGCGGGAATATCTGGATATTTTATGGCGAAGACGCTGGGGGGTTATTCTGGCTTTTGTCATCGTCGTCGGCCTGGGGGCGTTGTATACGCTTCATCAGCCGAAGATTTACGAGGCCGTCACTGCTGTCATTATCAACCCGGAACCTGCAGCCATTACCCCGCTGGACGCATCAGCCACAGAGCAATGGTTTATCCGGGATACCTATTACGACACACAACTCAAAGTCATGCAGTCACGCTATGTGGCTCAGCGCGTCGTCGATGATTTGGGATTAGCTTCGAATATTGAATTTCTTGGTTTGAAAGATGTCCATGATCCCGCTTTAGTGGCAAAAAGAATGGCGTCGATCGATCCGGTCTCGCGTTTGCTTGGCATGCTCAAGGTTGAGGCCGTCATCGGGACACGCCTCGTCAATATTCGGGTTAAAAATCAGAATCCTGATCTGGCAGCCATGCTCGCAGATGCCATTGCAAAAGCTTATTCCAAGCAGAATTCAGAACATCGACTGCTGACTCTGAACAATACGTTTGATTTTATAGACAAGCAGTACAAGGAAAATGAAGTCAAGCTTCAGGAAGCCAGGGATGCACTCAATGCGTTCAAGGAAAACCACAAAATTCTGTATTCCAATCCCATTGAGCAGCAGAAAATTACGAATCAGCGCCTCGATTATCTGAACAATAAGCGCGTCGAAATCGAGACCCAACGACTCCACGCGGGATATGTCCTGTCTGAGCTGAAAAAGATACCGCTCAAAATCGAGAATGTCCGCGCATTTGATGTCGTTGTCGATAATGCGTCCCTCGAAAGCAGCGTTTCTGAATGTCATGCACTCGAGCGCGAAGAACAGAAACTGCTGATGACCTATCTCGAAAAATCTCCGCAGGTCGTCTCCCTGAGAACGCAGATTAATGCTTGTCAGGCCTCCATCATCAAGAAAATGGAAAATGGCCTGAGGGGGATGGAAGCACGTTATCTGGCGCTCGAAAAACTCGATAATGACCTGAATGCACAAATTAAAAGCGTCCAGAATGAGGCGCTCGAACTCGATCAGCTTCGCATTCTGTACGAGCAGTTCGAAAGCCAGAGGCAGGAGCAGGAGCGGCTGTTTGAGTTGTCGGAGAAAAAGCTGAACGAAGTCAGTTTAAACCGCCTGCTCGATATTGATAATATCCGCATTCTCGATACGGCTAAAGCGTCGAGGGTTCCCGTCAGTCCAAATTTGTTGATTAACGGTATGATTACCCTTTTGGCTGCGCTGATTGCCGGTCTGCTCGTCGGCTTTTTGCTCGAGCTGCTCGACATTTCTGTCCGCACTCAGGCGGATATTGAAGAGAGAGCCAGATTGCCGTTTTTGGGTGCTGTTCCGAAATTCCCCAAAAATCGCGAGTATTCCGGGCAGAAGGCTTATCGTTTTGTGATCGAAAATCCGCGTTCTCCCATTTCGGAATCCGTTCGTACACTTCGTACGACGTTGTCATTCCTGCTCAAGGGTGACACTTCGCATGTTTTGCTCATCACTTCTGCCCAGCCTCTCGAAGGCAAGACGATGACCTCGATTAACCTGGCCGTGACTTCGGCGCTGGCCGGGCAGCGTGTCGTCCTGGTCGAAGCAGACCTTCGCAGACCGCGTATTTATAATGTATTTAAGTTGGCCCCGGAACGCGGCATGAGCGCTGTCATCAACGGCGAAAGCGAGCTCGAGGATGTTCTGATTGATACTGGCGTTGAAGGCCTTAAATTGCTCCCGTGCGGTACCATTCCTAAGAATCCCGCCGAATTGTTTAGTACGGCGCAGTTTGAACAGCTTCTCGGGAAACTGCGTTCGCAGTTTGATTTGGTCGTCATCGACTCACCGCCCATTACCGTCGTGACCGATGCACTCATCATCGCCCAGTACGTCCATGGCGTCATTGTGATTGCGCGTGCCAATAAGACACCGCTGCCTGTGCTCATTCGAACGCGGGAACTGCTCGAGGGTGTCAATGCGCCTATTCTCGGTACTGTCCTCAACGATATGTCATCGAGTTCCAAGGGGTATTACGGCGGTTATTACTATTATCATAAATATTATACAAACTCGTATAATGATGAGTAGGTGCGGGGCAGACTTGTTCAGCCCATTGAATGTCCTCTATT
>JAGACY010000187.1 GCA_017613855.1 Pseudomonadota bacterium | reverse complement strand
TGTTCTGGATTTTCTTAAAGTCTCCTCATAAATTGGTAGCGCATGAAACCCCATTGCATTTATACAGCTATCATCGTAAGGATTTATGTTAAAATCACCAACTATTATTGTATCACTGCTACCTTTTGTTTTTTCACAAATAATAACATCATTAACGATCCGTCTAATGCGGTCTTCTCTTATATATTCGTGACCAGGATTTCTTTGACTGTTCAAATGAATGCCACATAAGATAATAGAATTATCTACATGTTGAATTGTTGCATAATCAGACTGTTGCAAAGGTTTGATATTCAAATGTTTTAGTCCCAAAACCTGAATACGCTCACAACCAGCCGTAATAGCTGATTCCATTAAAATTCCACGTTCATGTAAAAGAAAAAGAAGCTCATCGACACTTGCAGTATATTCAGCCAAAATAAGAATGGAAATGTTATTTTCATTAACCAAATCACACAAAATCTGGTTTATGCAATTATTATTATGTGTATTCCAAAAAAGGTATTTCATTATCTTATCCCAGGAAACTGCCATAAGGACGATAGAGCAAAGACGCCCTGGCTTCAAATTCTATCGTCCCCTATTTACCTCTCCTTATACCTCAGCCTCTACTGGGGTTCCATCGTTCTCTTTCCCACCCTTCTTCGCCGTTTTCTTTGCCTTCATCGCGGCGCGATTGGCATCGATCAGTTCATTAAGATGCTGAGCGATGAGGTCAAAGGCTTCGGACTTGGAAAGAAGCTGCATGGCATTCAAGGTATCAACCAAGTCGCGATAAGCATCTGTGAGAGCTTGGCGAGCTTTCTTGGATGCACCTGTTTCGATCTCCGAGCGAGTTTGGGTCTTGGTTTTGCGCAGTTCGTTGAAGGCGTCCACACGTCGGCGGAGCTCGTCGATCCAGCCATCGACCATGGCTGTTTTAAGTGTTTCGGCAGGGATTGCTGAAAGCTGCGTCAAGAGTGATTCAAGTCGGGCATACTCTTCGGCGTAGGGAAGCCGAGTCGGGTTGGAAATGTTGTCGAAAACGTCTAACACGGTGCGTGCTGCTTCGCAGACGGCGTCGTCATAGTGATTCACATTGAGGTTGAGCAAGGTGTTAATGGCAGACCATGCGCCATCTGCTTTCTTGTCAGCTTCAAGAATTGCCTCGTTGAACGTCTCGACACTTGATGCCAGTATGTCTTTGAATGCGCTAAGGCTTGCGCTAAAGTCATCACACAATGCAGCGTTTTCGACAGGCAGAGAAGCTTTGACGTGACTCTCGACTTCTGTACAGAAACTGACAAGGGCGTGATTGGTGAAAGAGACAAGGCTGAATGACTTGATTTTCTTCATGATCGACCTCCTTTGTGAAAGTAAAAAACGCTGTCGAACAGCTTACTGGAATACTACCAAAGGTTGGTCATGTCTGCGAGTAAATTCGCAGATTGTTTATCGCAACCATGCAAGAAAGACACTATGGGTTGCGGATGGTCTGTCGCAGACGTGCGAGAGGAGAGCCATGGATTGTGGACGGGCTGTCACAGCAGTGCGTGAGGGGGGCATGAGTTGCGGATGCTCGGTCGCAGACGTGCGAGAGGGGTTCCATGAGTTGCGGATGCTCGGTCGCAGACGTGCGAGAGGGTATTCAAGGAATGTGGACGGGCTGTCGCAAACGTGCGAGAGGGGGTTCATGGGGAGCGCCGAGGTGCTTCATACTGCGTAAAGAAGCTCTGTACTCGGTGCGCAAGGCGGTCGGCGCTCTCTCGCTATCGCTCAATACGCGCCTCTGCGCCCGGCTATGTGCTCGCCGCCGTTTTAGGCGGCTGCGTGCATACGCCGGGCGTCCCCTTTGCTTTCTCCAATTCTCGCTTGTACCGTTCGGCGACGGCATCCGGTCCGTCCCACCATAGTTTAAGAGAATCATTATAGACATCACTGCCGGTTTTTGATGCCATGATGGACAATAGTAATTCCTCGGTCGATTGTCCCGTTTCTAATGCCAAATCTTCTACTACCATGAGGATCGTCAAATCCATGGCAAATAATGTTTTCGCTTTCACCATCGATTTACCCCAGTGTAACGCTTTCGCTGTTAAGAAAACTGAGTTTCGAAAGTGCTTTTGCACTTCGAAAACAAAATTGATCCTGCAAACGCTCCGGAATCAAAAGTCCGATACATACTTTATCGGCGGCAGGAGTCCCCATTCTGCCAAAGACATGGCTCATATAGGCGTTAATCGTCGTGTTGGTATCATCGTTCGCAATCTTTCCTGCAATGACATCATAGTTAGCCAATTGCTTTCGAATTTCGAGAAAAGGCCGCTTTCGTCTGTGCGCGACGATGCAATGTAGCCAATCGACATCTGCCGTAGGAAAATAATAGCAAGAAATATCCGAAACATCATTGACCCGGAAACAGGAAATATAACCACATGAGGCATCCATGGAGACGATGCCGTCTTGTTTTGCCTTTATCGTAGTGAGTTTTGCAAAACTCTTTGCCTGTCTTTTCGATGACGTGAGGTAAAAGCCCTGCCCAAAATCCTTGAATTTGGCACATCTGTCTAAATCTGGCATTTCTACGACGCAGTAGCTACCGTGATAAAGAATCATTCCCCGGGTGAGTTCTTTCATATCGCAGCCCCCTTCGAGAGAAGATACTTTTTGACATCTTCATACACGGCGTCATCTCCTTCGACGTGAAAGATGCCGTATCCTTCCCGGATATACGGCAAAACGTCATATTCACGGAATAGCATCGCCGTGTCTTTGAATGATCGCTTCAACCGCGTGGATGCGATTCGTAGAATCCGTATCTGCATAAACAGTATTTGAGATTTTTCGTCCATGGTTTATTCCTTAATCATTAACCGTAATTGCACACGTCGGCTCTTTCGAGTCGTTTGTGCCCAACTCGCCGAGAAATGCGCGTAAGGCGGCCACGTCATCTCGCACATTATTCATCACACGCAGTGTATTGTCAAAAGGGGGATGCCCCGGGCGTTTGCGTTCTGCGGCGATGTATCCTTAAACGCGATGTTTTGGGATGCA
>JAGACY010000186.1 GCA_017613855.1 Pseudomonadota bacterium | reverse complement strand
GAATTGCGTTCTTAATTCGGAATTCGGAATGCGGAATGCGCAATGCGCAATTGAATTTGCAATACAAAAAAAAGTGCGCGTATTTGCTGCTGGCAAATAGCGCACTTCGCAAGCCGTATTGCCGCAGGCAATAGGCTGCGGCACTCAAAAAAACTACCAGTTGGTCGGCTGATAAAACCAATATCGGAACATATTGATATCACGGTCGGCGGTGAGGCAGGTTTGACGCACTTTGAGGACGGTGTCGTTGACAAAATATGATGGAATGACGAAGGGCCAGTTGCGCCAGCGTGCGCGTCGATCGTAGCCATCGCATCGCGAGATGCCGACATCCTGGCCGTTGGCGTTGATGAGAAGTTCGTAGTCGCCGCGGGCATAATCCATCATGCGGATGACGCACAGGTGTGTATCGGGAATGACGCCGGGGATTTCAAATTCGGAGTAGCCGCCTTCGTGGGCGACGCCAGTATCTTCGATGAGTGCGCCATCGGGGAAATAGAGGCGCTGACGGTTTTTCCAGATATCGCGCGATTCGCAGATTCTGAATTTATAGCGTCTTTCGGAGGCTTCTTCGGTGATGTTCAACTCGCCCATGAGTAGCCATTCGAGATCGTCAATTTTAAAGATCTGGGGCATTTCTGCGGACCAGACTTTGACGAAATCCCAGCTTCCGCCGATGGGATAATTCGTTGGGAGCGGTTTGGTTTGTCCGGGGATGTAGACGCGGTTACTGTTGCCGATGAGGCGCACCATGTGTGCATAAGAAATCGAGAGTTTTTCGAGTTGGACGAGTGCCATCTGCAATTTCTGGAGCGGCGTTTTACCGGGTTCTTCGAGCAGCAGTCGGAATGCACGGCAATTGTCCTGATGGCGTTTCCATTCGGGGCGATCGAGGATAAATCCTTCGATATTGGCCGAAATGCTTTCGATGGCGAAATTGTCGAGCATCTGGAAGAAATTGAGGATGCCGCCTAAAGCCGATTCTTTGAGGACATTGGCTTCGAGCAGTTCCTGCATGATGGCAAAATTCTGGCTGAACAGGGCGAGTTCCGGGAGTTTGATATGGCCGCCAAGGCGCTCGAATGCGGCGCGGCGATCGCGCAGCAGGCGCAGGAGCGTGTGATGGGCTTCCATATCGATGGCGCGCGTGCATGGCATGTGCAGGCGGTGGCGCATGTCAATTTCATTCGGGCCCGGATTAAATGGATCAATCGGATCGGTAATGGCTTTGCAGTCGAGCGTGACGGCGACGCGGCAAAGTTCGAGCTGATTGTCATCGGCCGGCCTGTCGCTGACGATAAACCGGTAACTCTCTCTGAAATACTTGTTTTCGATGCGTCCATCCTTCATGCGCACGCGGTCTGCGGCCATCTCCTGAAAGACGACTTTGACGTAGAGCGTCGCCGGCAGCTGGAATTTGTCGATCTCAAAAGTTGCGGTGTCGAGCGCGGGGACATAGATGACGCGGCCCTGAATATCCGTACCGATTCCGGGGGTGATTTCGACTTTGAGTGACGGGGTAGCCTCGGCATGCACGAGGAGCGTTTCGTCCCCATTTTGAATGCCTTTTCCGTGCAGATTCGAAAGATGCAGACGGCGCTTTTGAAGATGGTATTCATGGCGCGCATTCCAGTCTTCTTCCGTCAAAAAATATTTGAAGAAGTAGACGCGTTTAAAGCCCTGCGCGCCTTCATGTTCAGTATTATCCATGGTGCTGTCAGAGCTGGAAAAGAGGTGCGGGGGCGGGGGTGTCATTGGGAACGGTCTGTGCGATGAGGCGCGCATCTTTGGCCATCGTTTCTTCGCACAGGTTGAGGAGGTTCATGAGCTCGTCCTTAAAAACTGCAAGAACCGTGGACATCTCAGGACGATAGGTGCCGTTTTTGCCTTCGATCTGATCGAATTCGGTCACGTCACTGCCGCGTCTGCAAATGCCTTTAAATCCAAGCGCTTCGAGCTTGAACGCACCGCTATCATCTTCGTCATCGAAACTGACTGCGCGGGTTTGCTCGCCATTGTGTTCTCGGATAATGGCCGTACAAAAGCTCTTTTTTGAATCTTTTTTGAGCATTTTCATCAGTCCCTGAAAACACTCAAACGGGTCATAATCGCGTCTTGGGGCATCTGCGGCGATTCCGGCCAATGGGCTCTGCGCAGCTTTGAGAAGTCCTTCGAGACGCGCCGCATCGTAAATGATGACGCTGTATTTCTGCGCATATCGCCCCGTCAAAACACTGATCGTATACTGTACGGCGTATTCCATCCATGTCCTCCTCGTCGCTAAATTGGCGATTATTTTATGGTTTGCGTGCTATTGGCTGTGCCAATACGCACGCCTTTGGGCAGGCTATGGTGCTTTGGGCCCCATACGCCTGCCCATAATTTTGGGGATAAATCACCCCACGGGGTTTGTCAATATTACGTAGAGACGTTCCATGGAACGTCTCTACGGGGCATTGTCATGCTTAGATTTTTGTGCCGAGGTCATCCCCGAGGAGCACGGCGAGTTTATGGAAATCGCTGTCCGTATTGATGTAGCGGACTTCGGTGACGAGTGTCTTTTGATCGACGAGCTGGCTGAAGGGCACGAAGCAATGATCGAGCTGACCAACGGTCGAAACCATGTGGCCATCGAGTTCTTTTTCGACCAGTGCAACGTAGGCACCAACACCGAGGCAGCTGCCGAGCATGACGTCAAAGGCATGCGGGGAAGCGCAGCGTGCTTCATATCCAAGCTGAACACCGTTGACCTTGACTTTGGGCAGGTTCAATTCTTCGAGACGTTTCATGATCATCTTGGCCACGAGATGTCCGAGGTGGACATCGCCCAGCGAAATATGGCCATGTTCATCGAGTGTGGTCGATTCGAGGAAATCTTTGGGGAGTTTTTCGGCAAGGCCTTCAGCGAGAACAACGACGCCGAATTTTTGACGACGGGCACGGCGTGCACGAATGAGGTCGATGATGTGGTCGACGAGCACATGAATATCGAGGAATCCCTGATATTCTTTACCGGCGTTTTTCATCAGATCGGGAATATCTTCGACGCCAATGACGAGCTGAGCTTCACCAGCCATTGCAACACCATAGGCGAGCCATCCGGCTTTGCGGCCCATGCATTCGGCAATGAAGTATGCCGAATTGGCGCGTGCATCGGCTTCGAGGTTGCGGATTTCCTGGGCCATAAAGTTGACGGCAGTGAAATAACCGAATGTGAAGTCAATGCCGTTGTAGTCGTTGTCGATGGTTTTGGGAAGATGAACGACGCGAACTTTATCCTCGATATTGGCGTGTTTCTGATATTCGTACAATTTGTTTGCGGTCTTGAGTGTATCGTCGCCGCCGATGGAAATCAGGGCATCGACACCGAGGCTTCTCAGGCCGAGGTATGTTCTTCGCAGAGGAGCCGATTTTTCGGGATCGTCGAGGTCTTCTGGACAATTGATCATTTTCCCGGGGTTGGCACGAGCTGATCCAATCATGATACCGCGTTTGTTGCGTGTGCCAACGATGCGCGAGAAATCCAGTACGATATAGGCATCGCCTTCGACGAGGGGCATTTTCTCTTCGTCAAAATTCTGAAGTCTCGAATAGCCGTGCAAAAAGCCGATGACTTCGATGCCGGCTTTGACAAAAGCAAGCGCGGCCGATGAAATGACGGCATTTGCACCGGGGGCAGGGCCGCCCGCAAAGAGAATACCAACGCGACGAATATTCGATTTTCTTTCAGCCATTGTTTCTTCCTGTCTATGATGACGTGAATAAAAGAACTCTGAATCCCAAAGGATGAGCCACCTCGTTCAGAATGATGGATTTTTTATGAATCCACTGAATGCAGAGTTCAAAAAAATGAAAAAAAGCCATCTGTACGATGACGCCACAACGGGATAGAATTTTATCACAATTGAGCGTGTGTGGCTATGAAATCCGCAAGTCTTTGTGGATCGTTGCAGTTCATGAGAGCATCCTGATCGGCTTCGATATAGGTGCATTCCCCCGAATGAAAGAATTCGCGCAAAGAATGGAACGTGTGGTTGCCCGAACGCAGGATGTCCGCCGCTTGTGGTGCAATTCTGAGCGGATGTCCGCTTTTGCCATGAAACGAAAGTGCAGCAAATGGGGTCAGTAGGGGAGAAGTGAGTAATTTTTGGAGATCCTGCAGATGCACGCCGACACAATCGACAGGCCAGTGAATGATATTGCATTCTTTTGGGGTATGCTGAATACCGCATGTCAGGGACTCGAGCATGAAGGTGTTTGCCCAGAGCGGATTAACGACCCAATTTACATGCAGGTCAGGATGGGCTTGAATAACCTCGTTGGCCTGAGCACCAATGACGACTACAATTTGTGTCACTTCTGCAGCCTGAAGTGTATTCACAATCGAGGACAAAAAGGTCCCGGAATGCGGCAAGCGGCAAAGTGCTTTATTATGGCCCATGCGAGTGCCGGCACCTGCAGCGCAGATGACGGCACAATAAGGCAAGGAACCATTGGAAGTAAGCGTTGATGAATCAGACACTATCTTCCAGTGTTATGAATTACTTGGCATCTGGTGAGGAGATGTCGAGTGTGCCGTGTTTTTCTTCATACTGCATAATGCCGTTGGAGAGTGTAACAGCAAGGCGTTTGGCCTGTTTCGGGCTCATGATGATGCGGGAATGAACGCGAACGTTGTTCTGGCCGGGCTGAACAAAAGCAAAGTCAAGAATGAATTCGCTGTCCATGTTGCTCACGATTGCGAGGTTTGCATAGAGACCCTGTGCGGTAGCTTCGCTAATCTGGAACTGAAGACCCTGTGGCTGTTTTTTTTCGTCTGCCATGATAAAATGTCCTAAAAGTGAAGGTTAATAAAATTTTCCGTTAGGAAACGGCGACGCATACTTTAGCGCAGCCTGATGAAATGTAAAGAACTTTTCGAAAAGCAATAAAAAAGTATGAGACCTTGGTGTGAGCGCCTCACGGGGAATAAGGGAATAATCACCGATTGGAATGGTCAAGCTCTGAATGAAAAAAATTACCGATATACTCGAAGAACGCCGCGAATGGAGCCTAAAATCTGGAAATCGATGTTGTCTTCGGGGGTGATGGTGATGGGATCCATCGAAGGATTGGATGGGATGAGGTAAATCACCCCTTTGCGTTTTTCGTAGCGTTTGACGGTTGCGCTGCCATCGAGCATGGCTGCTACCAGTTCTCCGTCTTCGGCAGTTTGTTGTGAACGCACGACGACAATGTCTCCGGGCATGATGCCATCGCCGATCATACTCGTTCCTCTGACGCGCAGTGCATAGACATCGTCTTCGCCACGGCAGAAGATGGACGGATCGATATCGAGTGCTTCTTCGAAATTTTCTTCGGCAAAGATGGGAGCACCACATGCAATTCTGCCCAGCACCTTGAGCTGCTTGCGGGGCTCGGGCTGCGGCATGTCGATCTTTGTACTTGCTGAACTATGATTGGCAATGCGGCCACGTGTCGGGGCTTCTGCAGTTCGCCCATCCAGAATGCGTATTCCTTCTTCGCGGTCTACCAACGGCCGTATGGATCGGCTTCTGAATCCGTCTTTTTCGATAAATCCTTTGCGCGCAAGCGCCTTGAGATGTTCGACAACACCATTGGTCGACTTGATGTCAAAAGCATCGGCAATTTCACGAACCGTCGGGGGATACTTGTTATCCGTAATGTAGTCACATATATAAACAAATACGCCCGCCTGTCTTTTTGTTAATCTTTTGGTCATGATGCATCCTCCCATTCCATGTTCAAATTAAACAGATATATTGTTGAAACATGTTTAGGTACAACCCGTTTACATGTACATTTCTTCATTAAATAATTTTTTATGATTTTGTCAATAGGGAATGCTTATTTAATGCGGAATTCGGAATTCGGAATTGTTTTTTTAATTCGCAATGCGGAATGCGGAATGCGTAATTGGGATGTAAAACTAAGGGTGAAGTCTGAAGCTAAAGGTGAATGGTTTTCAAGTTAGCAGTGAGCAGTGAGCAGTGTGCAGTTGAATGACAATACCTAAGGTTGATTCTGAAGTTAAAATAACTGTCAATCTTTAGAAATAACCCTGAGAATACTCTAACTGCTAACTGCTAACTGCTAACTGCTAACTGCTAATTAAAACGCAATTGCCCCCATTTCCTCAAGAACGGCCAGGGTCTCGCACAAGGGGAGGCCTACAACATTGGTGTAAGAACCTTCGATATGCGAAACAAATCCGGCGGCTCTTCCCTGGATTCCGTAAGCGCCGGCTTTATCCATCGGTTCGCCGGTACGGATGTAGTTCATGATTCTTGCCTGGCTCAGATGGGTAAAAAAAACGCTCGTTTCGCTGACAAAACATCGTTCAAGGTTTTGCCGCACATTCAGGACACAGACACCGGTCAGCACCTGATGTTCGCGTCCGCTGAGGTTGTTCAGCATTTCGATGGCATGTTCCTGTGAAGCGGGTTTTCCTAAGATAACGCCGTCCAGAACGACACTGGTGTCCGCTGCGATAATGAACACAGATTCATTCAAATGGTGGGCTGCTGCGGCTCTTGCTTTTTCTGATGCCATTCTGCGGGCGTAGTCCACAGGGGGTTCATGTTCGAGCGGATGTTCATCGATATCCGCCGGCTCTGTTATCACTGTGACGCCCGCTTCGCTGAGGAGCTGTTTTCTTCTTGGTGATCCGCTTGCTAAAATGATCATTATTTTTCTCCCAGTCCCAGGACGCGCACCACTTCACCGTATGGAATTTCGCGATTTCCCAATTTTTTCAGTGCACTTTCGAGCAGTGTGTTCATGCCATCTGATCGTGCTGTTCGCTTGAGACGTTCGGCATCTGCGGCATCATGAATTAAGTGGCGCATGGTTTGGTTGACTTCGAGTACTTCAAAAACGCCGATTTGGCCATACATGCCTGTTTTTCTGCAATCGACGCACCCCGTTCCCTCTGCCACATGCAGTGCCGTACGCTGTGAAGAAGACTGCCGGAGCCCAAGTATATGGATTTCATCTTCTGTCAGTTCGCGCTCTGTGCGGCAGTGGGGACAGATTTTGCGCACCAGGCGCTGAGCAATGCATCCCACGAGGCATGAAGAGAGCAGGAAAGGAGGAACGTTCAAATCGAGCAGACGGGTAATGGCTGAGGGCGCGTCATTGGTATGGAGCGTCGACAGGACGAGATGCCCCGTTAAAGCTGCCTGCACCGCCATGTGTGCCGTTTCCTCATCTCTGATCTCGCCAACCATAATAATATCCGGATCCTGTCTCAATACCGTGCGCAATGCATGCGCAAAATCGAGTCCAATCTTGGGCTGTACCTGCACCTGATTGAATGCTTCGCAGACCATTTCGACAGGATCCTCGACTGTCGTGATGTTGACCTCCGGGGAGCTCAACACCTGAAGTGCGCTGTACAGTGTCGTGGTTTTGCCGCTTCCCGTTGGGCCGGTGACGAGGATCAATCCCGTTCGTGAAGCAAGCATGCGCTTGAAACGCGCCAGTTCCTCCTCAACCATTCCGAGCTGGTCAATCCCGTGAAACAGTTTTCCCGTATTCAGGATGCGTATGACCATTTTTTCGCCGAAAGCCACGGGCATGGTCGAGACGCGCAGTTCCACTTCATTGGATTCATACTCGGTTTTGATGCGCCCATCCTGGGGACGTCGCTTTTCGGCAATATCCATGCGTGAAAGCGTTTTGAGACGCGCGACAATCGGCGAATGCACGATAATGGGGAGTGTATGGATGACATGCAGAACGCCGTCAATGCGCAGCCGTACCACACAGTTGTCGCGATGCGGTTCGATATGAATATCCGTGGCACGCTGGGCAAATGCATAATTCAGCAGGTAATCGACGGCATTGACGATATGGCTGTCCGAAGAGTCGATCTCTTCGAGCTGCCTAATTTTCATAAACTGCTCGAGATTGCCGATGGCCATGGCCGCCAGATTGGCCGATTGGGTCTGCTCTGTGGCAGCCGCATTGACACTCGTCCGAAATCCATACGTTTCGGATATGCTGCGGAGAATTGATGTTCTGGAAGCCAGGACGGTTGCAATATCGTAGCGCTGCGTCGATTTGAGCATGCGCACCAGCTCGTCATTCTGCGGATAGTCGGTCGCAACCGTCAGGACATTGTCCTTGAGCGAAATCGGCAGGACGACATTGAGACGCGCAAAATTCTGACTGAAAGATTCCGTGATCAGTTTGGCATCCAGTCGAAGCGGATCGATGCGCAGATAGGGGACATCTTTGGCATTCGCCCACAATTCGACGAGCATTTCTTCCTCAAGTACAACCCCATTTGCGGGAATTGTCCCCGAAGCCAGGACGATTTCGACTGGATTGGGCTCGTAGCGCTGGTTAAGGCTGCCATGCATTTTTTCTTTTTTTATCAGGGCACGAATGACCCCCTGACGAATGCGGATGGTTTGCGTCTGTTCAGATGTAAAAATACCGCGATCCTCGAGAATTTTGAGCAGGTCTGTCAATGCCGTCTGTTTGTAATCCATACGTTTCCCCAAATCATGGCACCAGTGCCGCATCCATTTTACCATAAAGTGGGCAAGATGCGCATTTGAGGTATAATATCTTTTCAGATGCGCCGGCTATTTCGTCCTGAAGGCCGAAATACGCCGTGCGCGCATGCGCTTTCGGCTGTGCCGATACGCGCATGCAATTCGTAATTCGTAATTCGTAATCCGTAATCCGTAATCCGGAATTCGTAATTATTTAATCATTCTCAAGGATTATTCTAAAGAATGACGCATTACGCATTCATAAAAAACAACCCAAAGAACTTTAGCATCTTCCTTCGGTTTGGATACTCAATTACGCATTACGCATTACGCATTACGCATTCATACGTTTTGTTCTTCAATTTCGTATTCATCCATCACCCTTGTTTTGTTTATCCGCCATGCACGACATCTCACTCAAACACGCCATTGGACAACTTCTCATCGTCGGTTTTGAAGGCACGCAGCTGCCATTTCCTCTGATAGGTGCACTCACCAAAGGTGAGGTCGGCGGCGTCATTATGTTCGCCCGGAATTTTGAATCCCGTGAACAGATTCAGGCATTGACGTCGCAGATTCACAGTATCGAAAGCCCCTATCCCATTTGGATCGGGATCGATCAGGAAGGCGGCAAAGTTCAGAGAATCGGCGAAAAATACGGCAGTCAAAGAATACCGCCGGCGCTCGAAATCGCACAGACCACGCCGCATAATGCCATGAATATTGCCGAAAATACGGGACGCGATCTCAAATCACTCGGATTTGACATCAATTTTGCCCCTGTTTTGGATATCCATACCAATCCCGATAATCCCATCATTGCAACCCGGGCATTTGGCACGACACCGGAACAGGTGATCGAATTTGCATTGCCGACGATGGATGGCCTGCGAAAGGCCGGCATCATTCCCTGTGGCAAACATTTTCCGGGGCATGGCGATACGCTTTTGGACAGCCATACCGATTTGCCCGAGGTCAACCACAGTATTGAACGCCTGCGCAATGTGGAGTTCAAACCCTTTAAAGCCGCTATTGACGCAGCCATCCCCATGATCATGACGGCCCACATCGTCATGCGCGGGCTTGGCGAGCAATTCCCATCGACGTTGTCGCCGATGGTTGTGACAGATATTTTGAGGAAAGAATTGGGCTATACCGGGGTCATCGTGAGCGATGATCTTGAAATGGACGCCATCATCGATAGATTCAGTACATTTAAAGCTGTCATGCTTGGACTTAAGGCTGGTGTCGATGCATTTTTGATTTGCAAGTCGCAGTATTTGTGGTCGCCGCTGTGCAAACAGATTCTTGCCGAGGTCAAAGAGGACGAGGCCATGCAGAACCGCATTTTTGAATCTGCCCAACGAATTCTGGATTTAAAACGGGCGTATTTGGGGGGAATGTGTAATGCGTAATGCGTAATGCGTAATGCGTAATTGAATTTACAAAACTAAGGGGAAAGTCTGAAGCTAAGGGAAGTTGCTTACAAATTCGCAATTCGCAATTCGCAATTCGCAATTAATTATGCAACTCAAGAAACACAATTCTTTAGAAATCACCTTGAGTTTTTCTAAATAATTACAAATTACTCATTATTTAATGTCTTGAGTTGAGCGAATTGGCGGCAAACATGAGGATCAGGCCGATGGCGGTGCCATTGAGGTCGCCCGAAACGAGGACGGTGTTATCCTCGTTGGTCAACGCAAGCCCATTGAGAAGGCTGCCAAGCATGGGGATGCCCAGCCCGCCGGCAGCGGTCAGGATTTGCGGCCATTTGCTGACGAAATCGCTCGCAGCTTCTGCACTTGGGAAAACGGCAGATAAATTGAGGTGCGGCGATTGTGTGGTTGCGAGTGAGCCAACCATGGCCGTGGGCGCTTCAAATTTGGGGAATCCGCGTCCGAGGCTGATTTGCTCGATTCCCTGAACCATCATAAAGAGTGTGGGCATGCTGTCCGAGTCGCTCAGGGAAATGCCACCGAGCGATTCCAGGAGCGTCGGAAGATGTTCCGCATCCTGAGGATTGGCGTCATCCCGAGTGTTTACGACGGCATCGACATGGGCGACATCGAGCGTAGGCAAGACTTCGGGACGCAAAAACAGGACGGTATGATCATCGGGTAGATACACCGAGCGGCGGTAATATCCGGACATTGGGTTAAACTTCCCGTCATTACTGTCCGGGATGGCAATGGGATGGCCGTTGTGCGTTTTCCAGTCGATTTTAACGGGGAATGATGCCGAGATATATTTTTTGAGATCCGCAACCGGCAAATTGTGAGAGACGACGAGGAAGGTTTCGGCCAAGTACATCGGGTTTGCCGTGGCAATGAGCATGGCATTGAGATCGCGCACCGGATCGATCTGGGATGCCCCGAGTGTCATTTTATAATCCGGGAATGCCATAAAGAGCTTGCGGACGGAATTTTCGAACGCGCTGCCAAGTACCCGGTCATTTCGGATTAAGACGATAAGCCGTGCATTTCCTGGTGCAAGCACGTGGAGATTGGGCAATGAGCGGATGTCTTTGCGGACGGCTTCGAGGCGTTTTTTATCGCGTTTTAAATCGTAAATGGGGGCATTTTCGTCGATGGTATCGTCATTTTCTTCGGGTTCCGGAATGACAATCGAATCCGGATCGAGCTCAGGCGTCGGTGCATTATCCGCTTCTTTCGGTTCATCAAAGGGATTTTCTTCCATTTCGACTTCAGGTGGCGGTTCGATATCCTCGGCTTCGCTCCAGTCCTGTACGTCTTCCATCATGCCGAATCCGGACAGCGGTGCATCGGACCAGGCCATTTTTATATCGACATCGGCATAATACCAGTCGATGAGATAGCCGGTGGCGAAGAAAATGCCGATATGGAAGAAGACGGCAAAGAGTGTGGACACCCAAAAGACACAAATCCGTTCGCGCCGCGTCGTTGCAGGCTGCACGACAGGCACATAGACAAATCCGGGTGGGTATTTCCGGACAATTTCATGGTCGTTATTGGACTCGGTCATTGAATGACATCAATAAAAGAAAAGCGCCCCAAAAGGCGCTTTTCAAAGTGAGGCAAGATTCCGAATTATTGATTGACGAGGAATTCGGCGCGACGATTTCTCTGGTGATCCGATTCGCTTGAAGCACCGCTGACAACGGGATCCATAGCACCGCGGGATTTTGCAGAGAGGCCCTTGATGCCGAGTCTGCTGAGAACGTTCTTGGCAGCGTCAGCACGACGTTTACCGAGTGCCATATTGTATTCTTCGGTACCACGTTCGTCGCAGTGGCCGACGACCTGAATTGATTTGACATCTTCGCGGGATTTAATGCATTCGGCATTTTCTTCGATGGTCGTTTTGGCATCGCTGCGGATGGTGGCTTCATCGAAGTCGAAATAGGCAACGCGAGGCTGGCAGACAGGGGGTTCAACACAGTGCTGATTCTTGCAGATTTTGCCATCGGGGCAATCTTCGTCCGACAGGCATTCGGGCTTGGGAACGCAGTGGTTGTTTTCGCAAATGTAATTCTCTGGGCAATCCTCTGCAACCGATTCAGGGTAGCATTCGGGGCCGCAGCGGCGATCACGGCATTTCTGGCCTGCCGGGCAATTGATACCGGCATCAGGATTGCAATAGCCATTGATGTGCTGGCAACTACCGCTATTGCAGATATAGCTCTCATCTTTTTTGCTCGAACAATGTTCGTCATTGCGGCATTCAGCACATTTGGCATTCAGGCAGTATTCATTGTAAGTTTTTTTGTTGTTTTCCGTCGTACAATCATTGTCTTCATAGCACTCGGGATAGGTAGGGCCACAACCATAAGCCATACAAACGACAAAACCAGCAAACACAGCCGTCAGAAAACTACGACTCTTAACCATCCGACTCCTCCTTAGCAGGAAATAATATTTAAAAGGACACAGACGAATCCGAAAATAATCCAAGCGATAACCATTTCATATTATCGCATTTTGAGGCACACTACACGCTACCCAATTTTTTGTCAAACATTCTGTGTGTTTAAATCAATTCTATGCCAAAGATGGCAGGTCAGGCCCATGTTTGGAGGCTGTGATTCATGGGATGTGCCGGGGTAAATCGTTGGCAATTCCCAATGGGGATGCCAAAACAGGCAGGGCAGGTTGTGCAATGCTCATTGGTCGCCCAATTGAGTTATTCACGATTCACTGCCTTTTTAAGAATAAGAACGACGATTCTTTGGCCACAACCATGAGAATACCCTACTAATCATTGCTAATTGCGCATTGCGCATTGCGCATTTTATGAGTGAATACGTAATAGTGAATAGTGAATAACGCAGAACACCGGCTGAGTCGCAACTTGCCATGTGCAGCTTTCTGATTTTTTGAAAAAGCCGTGATAATTGTGTCTCGCGGAGTGTTCATTTAATATTGTGGTTTGGGTTCGATTCCCATAGACCTGTCAAGCGTAAAATTATATAAGAAATATTTGTGTTGCAGTGCCCCGTTGACTTCAAAGGCCCCAAAATGTCAAATCCATCCGTTCCCTCACTTCAGTTATCTGACCCTTCGCTCCAGATTTCTTCGGATCCGTCGCTCAAGGCGATGCGCAGCAATTCCAAGATACTTCAGGTAGCCCTTATTTTTTTGACGATTTGTGCGGTGGGGGCGCTTATCTGGACAGGTTATCTGTTTAACCAGAAAAGGCAGGAAGTCAAGACTGCGGCAGCCAAAGAGGAAGAAGCGGCCTGGATGATTAAGCCGATCAATGTTCAGCCGGTAAGCATCAATATGTATGCAATGCAGCAATCCGACGAAGAGCCGTACATGCATTTTAGCTTGTTTACGACCCCTCCGGGCGCGGATGTTTATCGGGATGGTGTGTTTCTTGGGACGACGCCGATCGAGCAATACAAGTTCCCCAAAGAGAACAAATCTTCGAACATCATTATTGTTCGGGATGGGTATGAAATTGCGCGCAAAACCGTGAGTATGGCGGAGAATTTTTCGGTTGCCGTGCAGCTGAGGGAAGTTGCGGTTCAGGCAAAGACGAAGGCTCCCGAGGTGAAAGAGGGGGTTACGGTGAACCAGGCGATTATGATAACGACCCAGGAAAGCAAAACAAACAAAAAGGGCAAGAAAGGCGGCGGTAAAAAGGCCGAATCTGCGCCGGAAGTGTCCGATATTGTCCTGCCGGATTAATCCTGTCAGATGCATTGCATTTGGATGGGGATTTCTATTTCCACTATTATATAATGTCAGCAATTCAAAAAACCGTGCGCAAGGATCGCGCTCGGCATACCTTTTAACCCAAAGAATGAGGTAGTTTTCATGTCAGAAGAAATGGAAAATGATGCTCTTGAAATCGATTTCTCGTGCTGCTGTCCCGATGAGGATGCGCCGGGAGAACCGTACCATGCCATCATGAAAGTGGATGCGGATGGCAAGACGGATGGCACTCTGTGGGGGCAGGGATCAAAATTGATGCTCTTTGATGATTGCGATGCTGCCAAAAAGATTATCGAGGCCATCGGCGGGAAAGATTTCGCGCTGCGCGGGGTGACGAAAGCGCATTTGGCCGAGCTCAAAAAACTTGAGGAATCCGGTGCGACAGAGCTTTTTGTGATCATCGGGTTTACTGCACGCGGCGATATTGAGGCAATGCCATTAAAAGAGCATGAGGCTCGCAAGGCCAAGGCCGGCAATCCTCCTCCGCTTCCCAAACGCGGCTGATTTTTTTTCGACCCACCATTTTTGGTGGGTTTTTCTTTGGTCTGTGCATGGCGTGAGGGGGGAAGAGACGTTCCGTGGAACGTCTTTACAGGGGGAGGGCCTCCAAGAGACGTTCCATGGAACGTCTTTACAGGGGCGACCTTTTTCATCTTTTGGGCTATACAGAACCTTTCATTTTAAGAGTACATCACATGATTATCGCGTTTTCGGGGGTCGATTGTGCCGGCAAGACAACCCAGATCGAACTTCTCCGGCAGTATTATCTGTCGCAGGGTAAGACCTGCACGGTTTTTTGGTATCGGCCGGGGTATTCCCGCGAGCTGGAGGGCTGCAAGTCTCTGGTTCGCAGGGTATATGGCGGCGTGCGCGGTTTGAGCAGATATTTGGGGAGCGGCAGTTCGGATTCGGTCAAAGAGGCGGCTGGTGGGGATCATCGGTCTTCGGGCCGGCGTATGATTCCGCCGGTGTGGATGGTGACTGCCCTCGTGGACTCGGCGTTTCAGTATGCGCTGAAGCTGCGTCTGCTCGCCCACAAGTATGACGTCGTGATTTGCGATCGTTATGTTTGTGACGGCAAGCTCGATATCGTCTTTAAGTACCCGGAAATGTTTTGGCCGGAAGCGGTTTTCGGGCTGATATCCGGTCTTTTCCCGAAGCCGGATGTATCTTTTTTATTATGGCTCGATTACGAGACGGTCAAGGCGCGTGCGGAAGCCAAACAAGAACCTTTTCCGGATGATGAGAGGACGCGTTACCTGCGTTGGCGCGCATACGATTTTCTGAGGGATGAAGCGAGTATGGTTGTGATTGACTCGCAGGATTCGGTGGAGGAAGTGCACCGTCGTATTTTGGAGAATCTGTGACGCAGGCTATGGCGCCGTGTGCGGCGCCATACGCCTGTGCGGTGGGTGCTATCCGGACAGTGTCCGGATACGCACCCACATTTTTTATACCGTCGCGTATGGCGCGCAGCGGCCATAGCGGCGGTGCCGGAGCGTATTCGGCCGTATGGCCGAAAAGCGCAGGCCCCCCCAAACAAAATCTCATTTTAAATTTACAATGTGCCCAAGTCGTAATAAATTAGAAGTATGTATGCGGGCATAGTGCCCGTTTTTGAACGCAACCGCACTGAAGCGGGATTTTATTAGGGGAAAGACAATGGCATTTCAGACTGAGTTTCAGTTTACACTTCCAAAAGGTTATGTCGACAAGGACGGCAATCTCCATAGAGAAGGCGTGATGCGTCTTGCGACAGCAAAGGATGAAATTGCACCGCTCCAGGATTATCGTGTTCAGGCCAACCGTGCCTATCTGGTCATCATTCTTTTGAGCCGCGTCATTGTCAAGCTTGGCTCACTTCGTATGATCACGCCCAATATAATTGAAGAGCTGTTTAGTTCGGACCTGGCTTATCTTCAGGAATTTTATCGCAAGATCAATGAGGAAGGCAGCGCGGCCATCAAGGTGACGTGTCCGGCATGCAAGCATGAATTCGAAGTGGACATGGGGACAGGCCTGGGGGGGTATTAAGCTACCCCCTGGATAAGCTGTATCAGGAGGTAGCGTATATCGCTTATCATTTCCATTGGGCGATAGACGACATCCTCAACATGGAACACAAGGAACGGCAGGTATGGATTCGTGAGATTTCGGAGATAAACAAGGAAATCAACGAGAGCCGGGCCAGCTGATGCGCGTGGGCACTTAAATTGTTGAGGGGCTGCATGCCGGACCGCGAAGTGTCGGGCATGCACGGGGTTATGCTTCACCAATGGGGAACGGTTATCGATGCGGGCAGAGGTAACTTTGTCTTAGTGTCAGGGAGTATCGGGGACAATAGCGAGCATTGGAGTAAGAAATGCCGAACAACAGACTGGCAGGTGTCTATTTCGAAGATAATCCGAAAATTGAGCGCGGTGTATCGCTTGGGGAGACGGGGGTTCCCGCGTTTATTGGTGTTGCGAACCGCGGGCCGCTGAATGAGCCGGTGGTGATTGAGAGCGTGCAGCAATTTTTGAGATTTTTTGGCGAACCGGTCAAAGGCAGTTATTTGTACGCGAGCGTGTGGGGATTTTTTATGAATGGCGGGACACGCTGCCAGGTGATTCGCGTAGCTCATGTTTTTCGGAATGGGCAGGCGGAGCTTGCGCGCAGGGCCCGTTATGAGCTTCTGGACAAGGCGGGTTATCCGACGCTCGAGATTCTAGCCTCCAGCGAGGGCAGCTGGGGGAATTTGATCAGCATCCAGATTTCGTATCCGGAGGAACCGCGCGTTCATACCTTTATCACGCTCGACCTTGCGGAGGGTTCTCACATGCTGACCGTGCAGTCGACGCGCGGCATAGAGCGTGGCATGATGCTGAAGATATCGGACAATGTCCAGGAGCGTTATGTGACTGTTGAACGGATACGCGGCAATGAAGTTTACTGGCGTGATCCGCTGGATATTGGTTTCCGTTCAGCGTCGCCGACGTATATTGACAGTGTTGACTTTAATATGACAGTCAAGTACCGCAAGGTGGTCGAGAAGTTCAGCAATTTGTCGCTTGGCCGTTGGTCGGCGCGCAACATATCGCGTGTTGTGGCTCAGGAATCGGAGCATATTCGTGTCAATATTTTGTCGACGGGTGAGTACGAGAACTATCCGGATGCGACGGACGAGTTGAGTCTTCGCGGTGGCCGTGATGGTCTGGATGGGATTACCCCGGAGGATATCATCGGTTATAACAATGGTCCCGGTGCGCGCTATGGTCTGGGGGCATTGGAGTCGAATGAAGAGATCGACCTGGTATGTATTCCCGATCTTCAGTACTGTCTCGATCACTGTCCTGCGTTTCAGGGTATGCACGACATGCTCGGTGTTCAGCTTGCGATGATCAACCATTGCGAGCGTCAGGGGGATCGTTTTGCGATTCTGGATATGCCGCGTGATCTGAAGGTCGAGCAGGCGCACGACTATCGTTCCAAATTTGAGTCATCGTTTGGTGCGATCTATTACCCGTGGCTTCTCATCCGTGATGAGAAGACGAACGAGCCAGCTGCTGTGCCGTCGTGCGGGTTTATGGCAGGGCTTTATGCCAAGTGCGATCACACGGAGGGGGTGTTCAGGGCTCCGGCCAATATTCCCATAGAAGGTATCATTGGTCTTCATACGAACATGACGGAGGGGCAGCTGACGGAGTTGAACAACAAGGGTGTGAACTGTTTCCGGACATCTTCGCAGCGTGGTATTCGTCCGTGGGGTGTGCGTGCGCTGACGAATTCGCCTGAATGGCGGTATTTGATGAGCAGGCGCGTGTTTAATGCCGTTCGCCGTGCAATCTATGAGAATACTCAGTGGGTGGTGTTTGAAGTCAACAATCCGGATTTGCAGCACCGTGTGAGGGATATGCTAGTCGAGTTTCTCGGTAAGCTGTGGGCAGCGGGTTATTTCCCCGGCAAGGTTCAGGATGATGCCTTTTTTGTCACATGTGACAAAACGAACAACGAAGATGAGGACAATGATATGGGTGTTCTCAAAATTGATGTTGGTATCGCGCTTGGTAAACCGATGGAATACCTTGTCATCAGCTTTGAGCATAAGCTTGAGGAGCAGGGTGTTGGTGTATAGTGGGGTTGGGGATAAAAAACACCTGAAAGGGTTGGGGTGGGGTGTTGACACCCCTGTGACAGAAGTGGTTAGTTGGGGGATGGTGAGCGAAGGTATTTGGGAGAGCGAGTATTTGCAAAGGTTTTCTGAGTTATCAGAAAAATTGTGAATTGGATTTTATATTGCATGTGCCCCCTGTTTGGAAAAGAAGGGGTATAGCGCCCAGGCTTTTACGAACGATGCGGAATGCATCGAAACAATATTGGAGGAAAAAATGGCAGATCAGATAATGAATTCGTTCGGCTTTAAAGTGTTGTTTGATTCAAACGACGACATGGGAGGCTTGTTTCAGGAGGTGAGTGGCCTTTCGATCCAGGTCAATGTGACGGATCTCCAGGAGGGCGGTGAGAATACGAAGACCCATAAGCTGGTAGAAGGCGTTACGTTCTCCAATGTGACACTGAAACGCGGTATGTGCGGCGTAGGCATGTATTCGTGGATAGATGATGTTCGCAAAGGCAATGTGAGCCGCAAGACGATTCGCATTCAAGTTCTTGGTGACAAGAAAGATGAAGTGGTCAAGACGTATGTTCTGGATAGGGCAATTCCTGTCAAGTGGGACGGTCCCTCTCTCAATGTAATGCAGGATTCTATAGCGACGGAGTCATTAGAGCTTGCCCACGAAGGCCTGACAGTTGAGTAAGCATAATCGGTCAGTTAACCCTCGTGCATATCCATAAGGGGTATGTGTCAACGAAGCACCGGAGACGGTCACAGCAAGTGGAGATGAGCGATGTCAAACGATAGGCATCTTACAATAGACGACGGAACGATGGGCAACCTGTTCCGGAGAGTGACCCTGGCGAGTTTGGGTCTGGACTCGATGGAGGGAGTCTCGGAACAGTCGTATGAGGTAATAGACAGGGCGGATTCATTTGCTGCACGCCTGATGGGCGGTGTGTCAAGTGTCATGCCCAAGATAGACAGTGAGCGCCTTGGTCTGAATGCGACGAGTTTATCAGATCATTTACTGGAAGGCATGTCAGGTTTGAATGGCCCCAAGAGTGCGACGGATTTGGGGGACTGGCAATACTGGCTGGATGCAGCATTATTGATGCTGTTTGATGAGGATGATGAAGAAGAGGCTTCGTTATCCAATCGTTCTGCGACGCGTACGAATGCAACGCAAAGCAAAGTCCAGCGTGCATCAGCGGTAACGCCCGAGGCGATTCGTGCCCGTGTGGCAGCGCTTCGTAATTCCGGTATTAAACCTGCGATGCTTCAGTCGATGCCGCAGGCAGCGAAACGCGCGTTTGTCGAGGATCTTAAGAAGGCATCTGAGAGCAAGCATGAAGGCAATGACGTGACTTTCGTGAATGCGAAAGAGGTCGCCGAAACATTGAGCAAAACGCTTAGCATGGCAGCAGAAAAGCGTTTTGGGAATAGTTATAATTCCAATTCGATTTCAGCAGTCGAAAAAATACTTGCAACCAATACGCGTCAGACGTTTGCCTCGCATATTGCAGACAAGGCTGCGATGGTGTCTGCCCAGATCAATCAAGCAGGCATGCAGAGCAATTCAGAGGTACAATCCCTGACTGATCGCTGGACGCGTTCTCTGAGCACGATTGGTACCCATGCTGATAGTAATGTATCGAGCATGCGTGAAATGCTTTCTGCTTTGGACGGACTTGAAAAAGCAGGTGCAATCCAGTCGGAACAGGCAGCAGCACTTCGCCGCGCCAGCAAGGCTTATGCGCATCGTGTTTTGGCAGAAGAGATTTCTCATGATGCCCTTGCCGTTGCCAGCCGGATGGAAAACATGGTTAAGGCTGCTAATGAGAGATCGGCTTTGATTTCTCAGCGTGCGATGACATTTGCCGACAGCACAGACAAGCGTGATTTTGCAGAATCCTTCAAAAAATCGTTTGCAACACTCAGCCAGCGTTTGGGTGAGTTCAATCAGGCAGTTTCAAGCCGTGTTGATGTTGAAGGTGAAAGTGCAGCAACCGTTCGCTGGAGTCGTGCAGCCGACAGATTCGAACGTCTGCAGGGTGTTTCCGATGACATTGATCGCGTATTGCTGCGCGATGTTGTCGAAAGTGCGGTTGAACTCAGCAATGTTGGGATTATTCCCCAGAGTTTGGTTCAGTCAATCGTGTCTGCTTCATCGCAGGTGCAGCGCGCAGTGAGCACGGATAAAGCGATTCAGACAATTTCAGCTTCGAAATTGAGTGATGGCGCAGGGAATCACAATCTGCATGATGTCTTTGCTCAGATTGGGAATACGCGTATTCTCGGCAATCTCGCATCCAAGATTGAATCCTCAGTTGATAATCTGGTTAAGGATCTTGCTCGCTCGGGCATTTCCGGTTCCAGCGTTGATAACTTTGTTTCAGACATTCGTCAGCTGGTTGCAACGGGTACCCAGGCCAATACTTCGAATTCATCACGTGCATCTTCAGTGATTGAATCCATTTGTGCGCGTCTGGATGATTTCGCGCAGATTGCAGCCTCGACGGTTGTGATGCATGGATATGATGATGTTGCGACCGAGACGGAGGGGACTTTTGTCTCCGCGACAGAAGCAGAAGGGACGTCTTCAGCTTCAGCGCAAATGCAGCCGGCCGGTAATTCTGTTCGTGCCAATCTAGCCCAGATTCAGGCGTTGCAGGCATCTTTGTCAAACGCAAAGAACGAGGCTCAGCAGCAAGCTCAGAACTTCATTCGTCAGCAGCAGTCGGCTCGTGCGGCTATGGCTGAAGCAGAACAGAAGATTCTCGACAATGCCGTTGCAACGGCCAGCCTTGAATCTCTTGTTCAGGCTCAGAAAGCGCTTGCTCCCCACATGACTAATGAAGCTCAGGCACAATTGGCCAGAACGGTTGCCTCCATTCAGCGCAGCCAGGCACATCTTGAGAATGTTGCCCAGCAAGTTAAGCTGATTGAAAATACAGTTAAGATTTCTGAGAGTCTTCGCAATGCAAGCCGCACGGGTGCTATCTCTGCATCTCCGGCAGTTGCGATGGATAATCTCCGTATTCACAGCGATTATTTGACGGCGCTTGGTGGCACCCTCAATACGGTGGCCCGCCTCCGCACTGAAATGGCAGCGACAAAATCCGAAGCACTTGCTTCGAATATTTCAGAAAACCGCCTCGAAAGAATGCTTTCACTTGTTACGCCGGTGAATCATGAGGTGAGTGGTGTTCGTTATGTCTCTGAAGTCTCCAAAGCAGAAGATATTATTTCTGCGATGAATCATACAGAAACGAGCATCGGGTATGATGAGGTTGTTCCTTCCTCGCTCGAATGGGTGCGTCAGGCAGAGCAATATCCTTCACAGAGTTCTGTGAGCGATCTGACTTCCATGTTGGGTGTACGTAAGGCTGCCGAGCTTCATGCCACAGACATAGTCAATGGTCGTGCAGAAAGTGTTCAGTCGCTTGTTTCTTCGATTACCAAACTCGTTTCTGAACAAAAGTTTGCTTCACATCCATCTGCCTCAATTCAAGCTTACAGCATGAGTGAGGATGGAGATCACGTGAAGGTTTCCGTTGGTGTCCAGCCGAACCGTAACGTGAGCCAGTCATTTGCGCTTCGCAATAATACGGTTGAAAGCTATCAGCCTGTCAATGCACGTCAGCCTCAGATGTCATCCATTGCAGCCGCATTGGATATGACAAAATTGGCTGGTGAAGGCACAATTTCCGGTGCTGACACGTTTATGCCTTTGATTGCCGGTGCGAATACTTCGAATCAGGCCTCAGGCACAGAGAACGTATCTTCGTCCATTGCGCCTGAAGTTCAGGCACAGCGCGGTCGCGAAGCAGTTCAGGCTATTCTTGCCCGATTTGGTATTCAATCGACCCGTTCCTCCGAGAATGCAGTGGACGGTGAGCGTTTCCGTTTGAATGTTGGTGGCGTTGATTTTGATATGTCAGCGAATGCCTTTGTCCAAATGGTCGCTAAACCTGCAATGACTTCAGCTGCCGTAAGCATGCCGGCTACGATGGATGCCAACAATGCGCTCTTTGCGGGTTATGCTTCCCTGTTGAATGCTCAAGGTGAAAAACGCACGCTCAAGGCATTGCGTCAATCCTATGTGGAAACACTTGCTAAAGCCGGTGCCATGAGTGCTCACAGTCAGGTCGGCTTTAGTACTCAGAGTTTTGCTGATATTATGGGCGTTACACCCACGTTCGTCAATGCTTCTGCAACAAGCGCTCCCGCGTCTTCAGCTGTCGCACAGGCACGTCGTGATGTCACAGCTCAAACCTCCGATTTGGACGAATCGTTCGTTAATGAACTCATTTCCAGAACAGAAAGCGTCCAATCTGGTGAACTTTCAGGTGATGCTTCTTATGCCTGGGTTTCCAATCAGCTTCGTGCGAATGCATCAGCTTCGAACAATGGCGTGAGCTCTCAGCATGATGAGCATAATTCTCAGCAGTTATTGGGTCGTATCGATTCCATGCTCGATTATGTCGAATCAATGAGCGAGCGTAACGTTGGTGTTTTCTCCTCTGATGATACCGTTCGTGTCCTTCTCGAGGCGCTTCCCGCATCCAGTTCATTGGGTAATAAGGGACTTCCGAAGTGGCGTCAGCGGGATACCAAAGCGACACGTATGGCTGAAGCACGTGAGCTTCGTGAAGCGCTTGCAAAGATTGGGGCCAGCCCAGTTCAGGGTGTATCTCGATTTGCCAACAAGCAATATGTCAGCCCCAATTTGCTCCAGAATCAGTCAACAGGAACCGCTCCCCTCTTCAGTGGTGGCAGCGACACATCCATGACACCCGGTGCATCTTCCAGTATTAGTAAAGCAGCTGATAAACCCAGTACTTCAGACGAAATTACCGACGAAGATCTTGAGTTTATCGCCGAACAAGTTTTCCGTAAGATCGAAGAAAGTCTCAATGATGAGCAACAGCGTAGGAGATCAGAATAATGAGCACGAATTATAATAAGGTAACAATTATTCCTCTTGAGGGTGGTTTGAAAGGTGTAACTGCTCAGTACAACCCAAAGGAAATTAGTTTCTCTAAGAGTGTCCAGTGGCAGGATGAAGAAGGCAGTGGTATGGATTATCCCACTGTGTACTTTACACAGGGACAAGCCATATCGATCAGCGTTGAACTCTTTTTCGATCATTATGAATCGGGAGAGGATGTCCGCGTTGAAGCCTCCAATGTTTTGGCAATGTGCAACATCATTGATCATGACAAAAAACCTCGCCCGCCAATGGTCAAGTTGGTGTGGGGCGGTGTGAACCCCGCTTTCCATGGCAATGATTTTATCGGTGTCATCGAGTCTGCATCTGTCAAATACACCATGTTCAAAGATTCGGTGCCTGTTCGTGCCAGTATTACCGTTCAGATTAAACAGGCCGATTCCGTTCAGAGTAAGATTACAACTTATGAACGCGATGAGAATGGTGAACTCAAAGCTAAATCAACCACAACAACACAGTTCTCAGCCAGTGAAACGTCAGTTGATACATCTAATCTTTCGGTCGCGGATGTATCGAATAATCCTGCTTATCAGCAGGCAATTGTTGCAGCAGGCGGTGATCCGGCCGATAAATCAACCTGGCCTTCGACAATCAAAGTTTCCGGTGCCTCCGAGACAGGGTCGTGGAGTAAGGATGAAGAAGGGGGTGACGAGGGTTAGTCGTGTGTTTATCACTCACATTTCTTAACCCCTCAACTTTTTAGGAGGTTTTTATGGCTGGGGTAAAGGTTCCAATTTTTAAACTTAGGATCGGTGGTATTGATTTCTCCGATAGTCAATTGAAAAAAGCTGTCCATAAAATTGACGTTGAACGCGTGTCCAACGGGGTGAGTTCTTTTAAAGTTGAGCTCGTTGATAATGACCGGCTTTTGGCAGATGCCAATTCTATTACGGAAGGTGCATCCTGTGAAATAGCTTTAGGTTTCGCTGAAACAGGTACAGCTAAGGTTATCGAAGGCATTGTTACAAGTGTAAAAACTGAACATGCCAAAAATTCTTACTTAAAGCTGGTTGTCAGTGGTGAAGATTACCTTCACCGCCTGACCCGCGGCAGAAAACGCAATTCGTGGGAAACCATCAAGGATTCCGATCTCGCCACAGAGATCGTTGGAAAGGCCGGATTGAGTATGGATACTGAGGATTGTGGATTGATCAATCCTTATGTCTCTCAGAATAACATCACAAACCTTGCCTTCTTGATGGAACGCGGAAAACGTATTGGTTATCACGTACGTGCTGAAGACCAAACGGTTATTTTCAAAAAACCAAACCGTCATGCGGATCCTTCACATAGACTTTCATCCAATGTCGCTAAATCTGATTCCTGCTTGATTATGGAAAATTGCGATATTATGCCGAATTCTTCTAATTCGGTTAAGAAAGTCGTTGTTCGTTCCTATGATCCTAAATCTGCCGAGGCCATCATTGCTTCTGCCGATCAGGTCGATGCAATGGGTGGTTTTGCTGATGCAGGTACTGCTGCTGCTAAAAATAATCCTGATACAACTTTGCAGATTAGCTGCGAAAATGTTTACAGCACAGAAGAAGCACAGTTACTGGCTCAGGCTAAGCTCGATCTCATGGCTGACGAATTTGTCGATGCAAAAGTCAAAATCGAAGGCAATGGAAATGTCAGAGTTGCTACCGTGGTGGCTCTCGAAGATGTTGGTACCGAATATGACGGTGATTACTATGTCCAAAAAGTAACGCATACCTTCACGATTGCTTCTGTAAATCGTGGTTATGGTTATTGGACTACACTTGAACTTTCAAGAACAAGCCACTAGTCAAATCTTTGCTTCTCTTTAAAAAAAGACGCTTTCGGGCGTCTTTTTTTATGCCTTTTGAGTTACAGGATTATTTTATGAATATTGCGATTATCGGTACCGGTCGTATGGGGGTTACTCAAGCGCATCTTGCGAGATGCATGCATGATCATATTCTCTGGGGCGCAGATTGCTCACCACAGGCGCGTGCTCAATTCGAAGATATCTTCGGCGTTCCTGTTTATGCGGATATTCATTCACCTGATTATGCTCATGTTGAACTTCTCTGGCTTACTGTTAAGGATTCTGATATTGAATCTGTTGCGCGTACTCTGAGCGTGGCGTTACCAAAGTCGGTTGTTGTTCTGCATACGAGCGGGGTATTGCCTAGTACAATTATAAAAAATCATCTGCCCAATAATCCTTGTGCTTCGTTCCACCCCCTTATGACTTGCCCTCTTTGTGAGGTCTCAGATCTCGAGTGTGTACATGCATATCAGGGGGTCGTTCATGCTTATGAAGGGGATGAAAGCGCGCTTGAGATTTGTCGGATTTTGGCAGCGCGCTTACATGCAAAAGGGGTTCAAATCCAACCGGAGAGAAAAATTCTTTATCATGCGGCTGCAGTTTTTTCGGCGAATTATCCTACAGTTCTCATTGATATCTCTGTAAAATTATTCGAGGAATGTGGTTTCTCTCATGAACAGGCCATCGAATCTGCAACCCTGATGTGTCAGCAATTGTTGCGTTCAATAGCAACGTCCGGGCCATGCGAAGCTCTCACCGGTCCGCTCAAACGGCGTGATTATAAGACGGTTGAGGCACATATTCATGCGCTTGCTGATCATCCAAATGAGCTTTTGGTTTATCAGGTTTTGAAGGATGCATGTTTATCGATGCTCTCATCATTGTAAAATGTTGTACGAGAGTGGAGCATTTGGGCGATTGGAACTTTCATTCCAGCTTATAGCTTGTAGCTTTTAGCTTGTAGAAGTAATCACAGTTTTGTTGGTAAAATCATGATTCCTTATAAAAT
>JAGACY010000185.1 GCA_017613855.1 Pseudomonadota bacterium | reverse complement strand
CCGGAAGGGTGTCCAAAACCCGGGTTCTTTCGAACCCGGTGATTAACTCCGGAAGAGGGACTCGAACCCCCGACCTAGTGGTTAACAGCCACCCGCTCTAACCGACTGAGCCATTCCGGAATATTCAAAACAACAATGCAAGGCAGAATCCGCATATCGGCTCGGATATGCGGATTTGAGCTGAACTCCGGAAGAGGGACTCGAACCCCCGACCTAGTGGTTAACAGCCACCCGCTCTAACCGACTGAGCCATTCCGGAATCTGCCCACCGGGCATTGCCCTTTGGACGGAGCGGCTTTTAAACCTCTCCGAGCCATTCGTCAACAAAAAAGTGAAAATGGTATGTCAGAACAATGATTTGAGACGAGAAACGCGTTGTGATTCGGGGACGTGTTTCGTGTGCGCGGTGAGTATATGGCTAAATTACTGATGAAAATCGAAGAATTTATGCATTGCGCATTGCGAATTGAAAATAAAAAAGGTAAAATTGGAGGGGTTTTGTACGGACTTTCTCGTCAGGAGGAAATATGCGAAATATCAAGCGTGTGTCTTTGCTCTTTGCATTGTCAGTCTGTTGTTGCGGTCTGTATGGTTGTGCGGATGAAGTCGTCATTAGCAACGCGCAATGCGATGCGGATTCTTGTGATCCGGAAGTTTGCGGTGACAAATGCGATCGGTATCAGCAGGAACAATTCGAATCGGGGTTGGATCAGGAAGAAGATAAATATGATTTTGATGGTGATACCATCCCCAATTACAAAGACAATTGCATGGATATTTCCAATCCGGATCAGACGGATAGTGACGGCAATGGTGTCGGTGATGCCTGTGATGAGGGTAAATCCCAGGATACAGATGGCGATACCATTATAGATGTTCTGGATAACTGTGCCCGCGTTCCCAATGCAGACCAGGCGGATTCGGATGGCGATGGCGTTGGCGATGCGTGCAGCAGCCAGCTTGAGAAAAAGGACCTCGACAACGATACCATTCCGGATGAGAGTGATAACTGTCTGAGGATTTACAATCCCGACCAGGCAGATTCGGATGGCGATGGTATTGGTGATGCCTGTGTGCCCGCGACAAATCTTGACACGGATGGCGACAAAATACCGGATAATGAGGATAATTGTCCCGATGTTCCGAATTTTGAGCAGACCGACAGTGACGGCAACGGGATAGGGGATGCCTGTGAGCAAGTGACCCAACCGCCGGAGGAGCCGCAACCGCCAGAACCGACGGATCCGCCGGATGAGCCGCAGCCGCCAGTGCAACCGGAACCCAGCAATCAGGATGGTTCTAAAGATAATCCATTCATTATTAAAGTCGAGGGATGTGGTGCAACCTACCGCGACAGCCAGGATACGACGCAATCGAAAAACAGCCTGATCGATGTCTATCCAGAAGGCAAGAATCTCAATGAAAGCGGCCCGGAGTATTACTATAGAATTACGCTCGACCGCAAATCACGTCTCAACATTTATTTAGATGCCGAACCCAGTGGTGTAGATATCGATATCCATCTCCTGAAGGGCCTGAATATTTCGAACAAGACAGTTCCCTCAACCGATTTCATTTCTCGCTCGGATAAATCCATATCTCATGTTGTCGATCCAGGCACCTATTATATTGTTGCGGATACCTATGTGAGCAGTGGTACCCCCAAACCTGGGAAATATACGCTCAATGTCGATGTGATTCCCGAGTATGCCGGTACGAAGTCAGATCCCATTCTGCTCAATTGCGGCAATGATATTCCAATGGATTATGTGTACACAGAGACGCGTTCCACAGCCGAGGCAACGAGCAAGGAATTCAATACTTATGGCAGCAATACGGTAGATGAAAGCGGGCCAGAGTATATTTATAAATTTACAGTAAAAGAGCGCACGCGCTTCCATGCCAACATCCGCAAACCCGAATCGAGCGGTACAGATACGGATTTGCATTTGTTGTCTGATTTGAATTCATCCGCATTGATTGATCGCAATGACTGGCGTTTATGGCGAACGCTGGACCCCGGGACGTATTACATCACAGCGGATGCATGTAGCAATAAGACAGGATCCTATATTTTGGATGTTCAGTTCCGTCCGGTGGGTGTCACTGGCGAGCACATGTTTAATGACTATATTTTAAAAGCAGTCGCGTGGCTCGATGCGCATTATCCGTTAAAGGGGTATGGTTCGAGTGCCTATACGCATGATTTGAAATACGGCAATGACGTGGTCGGTAAGGGGCCTTTGGCACCTTATACGATGTGCGTTGCAGCCGTAGCAGAAACCATTCTCGTTGCAATGGATATCTACGAGCAGGAGACGGGTGATCATTCGGTTTGGGATTTTCTGCCCAAGAAGAGCTGGAGCAATCTTGGCGGCGCGAACATCAAGGCACATATTTGGGTCAATCCCAGTATTAATGCGGGTGGTACCGGCGATGCGCTGACCGCATTTGGTATGGGGATGACCGTTCCCTTTAGAGAACTCGTGCCTGGATCGTTTATCAATTTGAACCGTACAGGCGGTTCAGGACATGCTGTCGTCTTTTTGTCGTTCCTGGATTCAAATTGTAAAGAATACGAAACATATAATGACAATGTTGTCGGATTTAAGTATTTCTCATCCCAGGGTTCAGGTGCCAGTGGTGGGCTTGATTATCGGTAGGCCGTATTTTCGAATGCCTCAATGACCTGTCCAAGCGGTAAAAAGAAAGACACGACTGTCATTCGCAATGAGAACAGCCAGACCTATTTGAACACTGGTGTGATGTATATGCCCAAATACTGGCATAAAACATCGTATGCCAAGGGCGTTTCTTCTTTGAGTGCTCCTGGGGCATCCTACTTTGATGCCGAAAAATTCAACGGCATTACAATTGATGATTAAAAAACGATATTTCTCATCTCACAAATAACCATCCATGGGAGTGGATATATGAAACAACTTTGCGGTTTTCTGTTGGCGTTGTTGCCATTTCTGATGTCGGCATGCACAGAGGAAGGTTTTGTAAAAATCTTCGAATGTGATCCGGTAAGCCCATATTTCAGTACGTATACGCACAAATGCTATAAGACCGAAGCCGAAAGAAACGCAGCCGACGAGGAAAGAAAGAATCAGATGGAAGGTAAATCCAAGCCATCTACTTCATCAGATGATGACGAGGAAGAAGAACCTGATGCAGAAGAAGAAGAATCCGGCAAAAGCGGATCTGACGACGAAGAAGAATCCGGTGAAGAAGAGTCCGGCGAAGACGAATAAGGAGACGATCTTTGGGGCAGAATCTTGACGCAGCAGAGAAAGCATACGCAGCATTTCTTCGCGCACTGGGATTGGACGACACAACGATCAATATTTCAGAGAGTGCATCGAATACTGCGCAGCTGATGGCATTATGGATGAGTGGAGTAGGGACAGCAGCTCCCAAACTCTCACTCATGCCTGCCCCGGATCGAGAGCTTGTGACTCTCAAGGATCTTCCGTTTTATAGTTTTTGTGGTCATCACTTTGTTCCTTTCTTTGGTACCATCCAAATAGACTATGTTCCACAAAAGTGGATTGCCGGTTTGGGTGGTTTTGTGCGAGTGATTGACCATTTTTCGAGAAGGCCACAATTCCAGGAGAATTTGTGTGCCCAAATCTGTGAGCATCTTTATCAGGAACTTCAGCCCGCAGCAGTCCGTGTCAAGCTATGTGCGCGCCAGATGTGTCTCGAATTGCATGGCAAAGGTATGGGAATTCTGATAGAGACTGTAAAGACTTGCGGGGATGCCGGGCAATTAGCAATGCGCAATTAGCAATGCGCAATTAGCAAT
>JAGACY010000184.1 GCA_017613855.1 Pseudomonadota bacterium | reverse complement strand
CTTGCCTGAACCCGTCACTTTGAAACGCTTGGCGGAACTACGCTTTGTCTTCATTTTAGGCATGGTAATTCTCCCTTTATGTGTGACCAAACCAGTTGTGACTAAACAGACAATAAGAAAAAACCCCAAATTGCTTGGGGTTTTCTTATCATCAGCTTTATAGGCCCAAGCAGATTTGAACTGCTGACCCCTACCGTGTCAAGGTAGTGCTCTCCCACTGAGCTATGAGCCTAGGTGGTTGGCCCTAGCAGATTTGAACTGCTGACCCCTACCGTGTCAAGGTAGTGCTCTCCCACTGAGCTAAGAGCCAATATCTCGACGCCCTTTCGAGCGTTTCGACGGCGAGCCTTATAATAATGACAATTGGATTCGTCAAGTATTTTTGTAAAAAAAATGTGCGGCTGTATTTGGCAAAGCCAAATAGGCCGCGCGGCCAGTGCGCATTGGGCGCAAGCCCAAAAGCACGGCCTACAATAAATACCGCTTCACATTTTGCATTTCAGGTTATTTTAAATTAAATAGCAGAGTAGGGTAAATCTGTTTGAAGTGTTTCCCGAGGTTTTATTGTATGCGAATTCATTTTATCAGTTCATTGTGTTTTGCCGTCATTTCGTGTGGATGTACGCTCGACGCTATCCCGGAATTTGGTGAAAAATGCCCGCCCGAAGGTAAGAATGGGGAGGTACTGGGGGACTATTTGCCTGAGAACGGATTTTGTCAAAAGGATAACCTATGTCTGCCCGTTGGGACTACAGGCCAATATATTTGCACGACGAAGTGCGGTACGATTGATGATGAAAAAGAGGATGATCTCGTTTTTTGTGCACAAAAATGCCTTGCGCCTTTTCCTGAACTTCACATTTCTGCCTGTAATCTGGAGGATGATTATCCGGAATGTGAAGAGGGGTATGATGATTGTGACAGGAAGGTTCAAACCGGATGTGAAACCAGTTTGAATTCACTGGAAAACTGCGGTGCATGCGGAGAATCCTGTACGACACAGAGTGTTGAAAACAGTGTGGATGTCAAATGCAGCCAAATGACATGCCTGGCCTCCAAATGCCGTGAGAACTACCATCTTGTTGCGGATGGTAAGTGTGAGAAAGATTCGGACGAAGCATGTACCGATCCGGATACCGGTGAACTGGTCGATTGCAGCAGTGCCAACCATGCAGCTGCCGGTGTATGTCAGTCCGGCAAATGCGAAATAACACTTTGTCAGTCAGGCTATCACGTATCTGGCGAGGGGGCTGGCAATACCTGTATAGAAAATACGGATGAGGTATGCGGCGATGACTTGGTGAATTGTATCGATTTGCCGTATACGACGTCGGGTGCTTTTTGCAATCTTGCAGAAGGGTATTGTGAGTTTGACGGATGCTTGCCAAACTACCATGTGAAAAACCATGTCTGCACCAAGGATACGACCGATGAATGCGGCGATCTGCTGATCGCATGTGAGTCGCCTGAACATGGCAGTGCATCATGTGTCGGTGGCTATTGTTCTTTTGATTGCGCGAAGGATTATCATCGCAAAGGAGATGAGTGCGAAGCAGATACTTTAATAAATTGCGGGGAGCATGATGTGTCATGTTCGACAGAAAGTATCCCTCATTCGACAAACGTAGCCTGCAAGAGCGGGAGTTGTATGGCGACCGTGTGTGAAACGGGTTATCATGTCTATAATGGTATATGTGAGGAAAATTCCTATCAACATTGTGGTGAGCATGGATCGAGATGCCCGAACTCCCATTGTCGTAATGCACTCGTCATCAATCAGTCGAGTGATGTCAATTATTCAGATGATAAAATTATCTGTGTGACTGGTGAAGTCACAGTCGGTCCTTCAATTAAGACTGTGACTATGAATAATCTGGTTTATGCCGGCGGGTTCAATATTAAGTATGAGAACAATCAGCAGGGGGTAATTCAAAGCCTGACTTTGCCGAAATTGGAAGTGCTCAATGACCAGGCCGTTTATATTAATGGCTCCAATTCTACAAATGTTTGGAACTGCGGTATGGTCATTCTCAATGCTACCAAGCTGACCAAACTGTCACTGCCGAACCTGAAGGAGACGAAGGGGGCATTCTTTATACGCGACAATCAAGCGATGACCTCAATTTCGCTGCCATCTTTGGAAACATCCAGGTCTTTTGTATTTGGCAATCTGAATTCGGTTTACTCAATACAAATGCCCAGCCTTAAGAATCAAACCGGTTCCTTTTACATTATTGGTGATCCTCTCATTACATCGTTTGATCTGCCCGCTCTGACAAAGGCGGGGAGTATCTCGATTAGCGGCAATAAAAAATTATCCAAACTGAATTTCAATTATGCCAAGCTGGACAAGATAGAAGTTCACGATAATCCTGCGCTTTCCTGTGCCAATATGTGTTCTCTGAAGAATTATGGCGAACTCAATTCGGGGGGCGTTAAGGATAATGCCGAGAAATCATGTAATCTTAAATGGTCATGCCCCTAAACCATTTTTTGTGTTTAGGCAGATTGGCATCCACAATCGATTGGATTGTGGATGCCAGTCTTTATTGTGAGGATGTCAGTTTTTTATAATGACATTTTTTGGGCTTGTTTTGCTGCTTTGTTGCATTCCTGGGTTCCGCCATCGGAATCGCCGTAATAGAGGCAGAAATGTCCGCCTACGGCTCCCCAATCTGTGCCGGTGACATGTTCGTTGCTTTGGCCTGTAAACGGATGGCCGGGGTTGGTGTCTGGCATTCTGCTGCCATGCGGTCGCAGGTGGTAGCCGCAAGCGACGTATTTGCCGTCTTTGAGTTTAATGGCAGCCGGTCTTCCTTTCCAGCTCCAATTGTCAGGATTTGACCAATAGCTCTTTTTGTCGGGATCGACATTCGGATGAAGAATGCTCTTGACGACTGTCGTGTCATTGGGGGTCATCGGAGTGCAGTCGGAATGATATCCATTTTTACATGCCCCCCACGAAACCGTGAAGGTTTTTCGGGTCTGCAGGTCGATGATATTCTTGGCCTTTCTGCTTGATTCAATTTTGGCGACTTCTTTAGTCGTCAGGGCACGCAAAGTACCGTCGCCTTCTATATCGGAGTCTTTGAAATTGCCCGTATCGTTGACAGCATTGGGATCGCCGTTTTCGATTGCATGGCGTGTAAATTCAAGCTTGATATACCCCTCTACCGGATCCGTGATGTGGAGCCATTCTCCGATTTCTGCATCATAGGTTACGACTGTGTCATGCTTCAGCTTGGTGATTTCTTTGCTTTTCTTCTTTGGTTCT
>JAGACY010000183.1 GCA_017613855.1 Pseudomonadota bacterium | reverse complement strand
CTTCATGATGTTCCAGATAATCGCCGTAAAGACTCCCACGAGGGCACAGAATAGAATGACTAACATCCCAAATCCGCGGCTAAAAGTGGCAACCATCGTAAGAAATGCAATGATAAAGCTAAAGAGAAGGGTACTGATTAAAGACAGTTTGTATCGTTGGGTGATTCTCCCATACAGGTATATCATAAAACCGATAAATGGAATGCCAACGAGAATCATGCCATAAATACCGAGTGTTCGCCTTAATAATACAGAAATTAAAACGAATCCGAGGATGCCGCCGCCAATAACGGCAAGCAATTTCAGTTTGCTGGCTTTCTGCTTTCTTTGGGCAGGGCTTGATCCGTCTTCTGTGGGGATGTGTTCCCTGACATAATCGATCACCCGTTCGGTATTTTGTGGTCTGTCTTCGGGTTTGGATCGCACCATATCCCGCAGCAGTTCCACGAGCCACGGCGAAATATTTTCAGGCAGGTATTTCTCAAAACAGGGTTCCAGACCATTGAGCTCCATTTCGTAAGGTGCTGTGCCGGTCACCAGATGCATCATCGAAGCCCCCAAACCATACAGATCCGATGTTGGTGAGGCTTTGCCAAAGAGTTGTTCTGGAGCCGAATACCCTGCAGTGCCTGCAAATGTACTCGCATCCTTGTTCTGCCGGGCGGCGGCGACGGTACCAAAATCGATAATGCTCACGCGCAAATTCTCACTTGAAGTATCAATGAGAATATTACCCGGTTTGATATCCCGGTGAATGACAGGCGGCAGATGGCTGTGAAGCTGCTTTAAGATTTCGAGTGATTGCAATAAAATGTTTGCTACCTGTTCTTCATTGGGACGAAAGCCGGTTTCGATGAGCGATTTCATCGATCGCCCATCCATATAGGATTCGACCAGATAGGCATAAGGAAAGGCTTCGATAAAATCGATGTACTTTGGAATTCCTGCAATTTCAATGTTTTGCAGCGTTTCGACTTCGCGGCGCAGCAATTCCTCGGCTTTCCAGTTTTCCATCGTCATAAAATTAAATACTTTAACCGCCACCAGCTCACCCGTCGTTTTATCGCGCCCTTTGTATACTTTGCCCTGCGATCCTTCGCCCAGTCTTTCGAGCAGTTCGTATCGATCCGATGGGATGACAGGAAGGTCATTGCCCGCAGTCTGTTCTGTATGCTCCGTATTCGCGGCGGCTTCTTCGGCCATGCTATCGCTTTCGCGGGGCGTTTCTTCTATTTCTTTTTGTGGGATGCTGTCTGGCATTGAAACCTCTGATTAAATCCAAATCCATAACATCACTCACAGTAACATCTATTTGCATTGATTGCAGAAATCAAGAGGGATAGATGCGGACATAGGGGCGGCGCATTCTATGCGCGGCAGCGCCGCGTGCCGTATGTGCTGCAGCACATAGGCACGCGCAAAAGGGCGTATTTGCTGTGCAAATAGCCCGTCAATCGTTCGCCGTATGTGATGAAGGCACATAGGCGAATCGCCATAAAACGGATTCCATCAGAACATGAAATTGATATATAAAACGGGCTTTAGGCGGCACTGCGCCGAATGCTGAAGTGAAATACGTCAACAGGAGATGGCATAACCAATGCGGAGAAGCGGAAAAAGTGGGATGGAGCCGGGAACGCCGGTCTATGTAGGGGAACAGCGCTCCGAACGTGTGCGAATCGATGTCATGCTCTATAATGAAGCGCATTTTGAGGAGCATAACAATGTTGACGTGGAGACGCTTAAACAACTCAGCGATGCATCTGGTATCGTATGGGTCAATGTCGTCGGCGTTCACGATGTCGAGATTCTGCGCCAGATCGGTGACATTTTTGATATTCACCCGCTGACCATCGAAGATATTGCCAATACCGACCAGCGCCCCAAGTTCGAAGATTACCCGAGCTACCTGTTCTGCGCGCTCAATATGATTCAGTATGACGAAAAAGAACAGGAACTCTCGCTGGAACATCTCAGCATCCTCATGGGGGAGGAATATATCGTTTCATTCCAGGAAGAACCCGGCGATGTCTTTGACGGAGTGCGTGAGCGTCTTCGGCAAAACAAAGGAAAACTGCGTGCCTCCGGCTGTGATATGTGCATGTATGCGCTCATGGATGCCATTGTCGATGGCTATTTTATTGCCCTCGAAAACCTCGGGGATGGCATCGAAAAATGTGAAGATGCGCTTTTCGTCAATGCCGAAAAGATTAATCTCGAAGAAGTTCACGGATTTAAACGTGAAATCCTCGATTTCAGAAAGAGCGTATGGCCGCTCAGAGATGAAGTGTCGATGCTCGAAAAGACAGATTCCGAGCTGATTAGCAAAGAAACCCGCATGTATCTGCGCGATGTCTATGATCATGTCATACAGGTCATTGATATGATCGATTCTTATATTAATATATTGGGGAGCATACACGATACCTATCTTTCGTTGTCGAGCAACCGCATGAATGAGATCATGAAGGTTCTTACGACGATTGCCACGATTTTTAACCCGCTGACCTTTATCGTCGGTGTCTATGGCATGAACTTCGATCACATGCCCGAACTGCACTGGGTATATGGCTATGCTGGTGTCTGGTGCGTGATGATCGTCATTGCCATCGGATTGATTGTGATTTTCAAGAAATCGAAATGGCTGTAATTAATGCGGAATTCGGAATGCGTAATGCGTAATTGAATTTGCAAAACTATAGGAATAGTTTGATTAATGCGGAATTCGGAATGCGGAATGCGGAATTGAATTTGCAAAACTAAAGGGAAAGTCTGATTAATGCGGAATTCGGAATTCGGAATGCGTAATTGAATTTGCAGAACTCAAGGGAAAGTCTGAAGTTAAGAGGAACTGGCGTTTTGAATTCGTAATGCGTAATTGTGTAATAAAACCTAATGATAAATACTGAAGTTAGAGATACTTTATTCTTTAGAAATAACATAGAGAATGCCTCAATAATTCCGCATTCCGCATTCCGCATTCCGAATTATTAACGTTTTCTCCTGAGCATGGCATACACAAAAATCGGTGCGCCGATGATCGCCGTCACGACGCCGACGGGAATCCATGCGATGCGTTCAAGAAGGCGCGAGCAGGTATCGGCCAGCATTAAAAATGAAGCGCCCAGGAGTGCAGACAGCGGTAGTAATCGGCGCAAATCCGCACCACATAAGCGTCGGATGGCATTCGGTATGATGAGCCCAATAAAACTAATGGGGCCGCAAATTGAGACGACTAGCGAGGTGGCAATGCCTGTAGCAACGATCGCCCATGCACGCGTTCGGGTAATGTGGACGCCCCGGGTGGCTGCCAAATCCGCATCGACACTCATTAAATTGAGTGGTTTATGGAGTGCATACATGCCAATGAGTGCCGTCAGTATAATTGGCAGTGAAACGAACGAAGAATAGCCGACGATTTCGAGGCCGCCGAGCTGCCAGCGCATCATCTGCTGTGCCGTGAGCGGTGTGG
>JAGACY010000182.1 GCA_017613855.1 Pseudomonadota bacterium | reverse complement strand
ATTGATGATGTAGTAGAGCATCAATGCGCCGATTTGGTTGCCGCCGAGGAGTTTGTAATCGCCGTCCATCGGGATGGCCACGCCGAGGCGATCTGCGTCGCCGTCATTGGCGAGTACGATTTCGGCGTTGACTTCTTTAGCGAGTTTGAGTGCGCGAGGCCAGGTATCGATGCGCTCGGGGTTGGGGGCGTCGAGACCGGCAAAGTCGCCCGACGGGGTCTTTTCTTCTTCGACGACGCGGACTTTTTTGAAACCGGCTTTTGCAAAGGATTTGCTGGCGCAATCCCAGCCTGTACCTCCGAGTGGTGTATAGACGATGTCGACATCGTTGGCGCCCGTATGGACGGCACTTTGGACGACCCAGTCAATATAGGCGTTGATCATGTCGTCGGACATCATGCGGATGAGGCCGCGTTCGACACCTTCTTTGACGCTCATGCAGCGGTGGCCGATGTCTGGGAGTTTGTCCATGCGCGAGGCGACCTGTGCATCGACCGGGGAGATGATCTGTGCACCGTTCGACCAGAAAACCTTATAGCCGTTATAGACTTTGGGGTTGTGGGAACTCGTGATCATGACGCCTGCAAACGCGCCCATCTTTCGGATGGCAAAGGGGACGAGGTTTGTCGGGGTGAGGCGGTCATAAAGATAAACCTGAATGCCATAAGCAGCGAGCACACCGGCAGTTACATGGGCAAATTTTTCGGAATTGTGGCGGCAGTCATAGCCGACAACGACACCGCGGTGAACGGCATCATCGCCATATTCTTCTTCGAGGCAGAGTGCGAGCGCCTTGGTGGCTTTGGCAATCATATAGGCGTTCATCATGGTGCGCCCTGCGCCCATGACGCCGCGAAGGCCGGCCGTGCCAAACTGCATGCTGGCACCGAAACGATTCTTGATTGCTTCGATGTCGTTGGCATCAATCAGTGCCTGAACTTCTTTGCGTGTGTCTGCATCAAAGGGTTCCGAAGCCCACTCTTTTGCAATAGCAAGTGCTTGTGCTGCAAGATCTGTCATCTTTTTCTCCTTCAGGTTTTGGACTTATGCAGTCAAAGAAAAGTGACAGATTTATAATGGATTGGTTTTTTTTTTACAAACGGATTTGTTCGCAACACACTTTCAATGCGCATTGCGCATTGCGAATTCAAACAGCGAAGGCCGTTAGGCCGGAGCACATGCGTTTGTTAAAAAAGTGATCCGCAGCAGAATCGTTCCACGAAATGCTATTAATGACCGGATTTCCTGTTCAGTCGCCAGATTGCGCCAAAGCTCATCGCCCCGAGGAGAGCCATGAGAATAAAGAACAGTGACCAGTTTTGTGCATTGGGCATGAGCGGCGATGCGGAGCATGCATTATCCTGTGGGTCTTTTTTGGCCTGAACCGCAATTGTCTGATTATCGCCCTCGGGTTTCACATCTCCTTCTTCCTGTGGTTTTTCATCTCCTTCTCCGCTTTTTTTGCAGACTTCATCGAGATTACAATTCAGGCCTGAACACTGGGAGCAGAAAAAAGAAGTGGGAACAGGTTCGTCAGATGGGGCTTTGTTGCAGAAGTCTTCGCATTCCTCTGCGCATGTTTCGCAAGTCGGCGTGGGCATCGGCGGAAGGTCAGCCAATGCCGTCTGCGGCAGTATGAGTGCGAGAACAAAAGATAAGCTTATAAAATGAAGCAGATTTTTCATAGGATTACTCCATTATCTTTGATTTCTTGAGCACACTTCGAGCGCATGTTCACCAATTTCTCGGGCACTCGGGTCGGTTTCCATTTTAAGCATCATCTCGAGGTCGGGTACAAACGCATTCCATTGGGTGATGGCTGCCGCGCGCGCGGCACAATAGCGTGCTTTGGGCAGATCATGGTCGAGCGCGGTCGAGATGGTCTTGATCATTTCGGCATCGGGTTTGCGCCCCAAAAGCCCCAATGCAATGAGCAGCGTGGCATCGAAAAACCGGCGCTGGCAGGCTTCGATGAGCTCGTTAATCGTGTAACAGTCGAGCGCGGCTTCGAATAGTTCGACGGCCTTTTTGGGGATCCATGCGTGTTTGGATTTGATCGTCGCATAGCACACTTCGTCGTGCAAATCGCGCACAATGCTGACTTCGGTCTGCAGCTCCTCGGGCGAAAGCCACGTCATTTGGTGCAGCTTAGTCACTTCGGAGGTTTCGTCGCTCATGAGTTCGAGCGCGACGCCGTCGACCTGAAGCTGTTGTATGACCTGCATGATCTTCTCGAAAAACTCAGCATCATTGGGGTCTGGGTTATTTTTGAAAACGCATCGACGATTGTGCATAAATTCTCGGTATTCGCTGATTCTGCCAATGGATTGGCATGCGGATGATTATCTTTTGGGCGCGGCTATTTGGCCTGCGGCCAAATACGCCTTGCGCGTGCGCCTATCGCATTCGCGATACGGCACACCTTTTTTATCTTAGACTCCGTTTGTCTGTACGTCAAGTGGTGAGACATGTACACAAAAGTACAATGTTTTGGTGGTGCTGCTTTGAGCTTTGAGCTTTGAGTGGCAAATCCCTTCTCCTAAGCTCCAAGCTCTAAGCTCCAAGCCAGGATGGTAATCTTTCGAGAGCAAAATATCCTCACTCGTATAACAGAGCCTTAAATATTGTATTTTAATGGTGCATTGTGCACTCAAACAGCGAAGGCTGTCATGTCTGAGCAGACCCGTTTGTATAAGAGGAATAACCAGGTCGAATCGTTTACCTCGCCAATTGGCGGATCCGAGATGTGTTATACACTTGAAATTCGGAAGTACATTTGTTAGAATACCGCTGTTTGGTGTTTAATGCTCATGAGTGTCAGCATTCAAGGGCGTTCTCTTTTTGTGCGTCCGGCTTAAGGTTGAGCGGATACACTGTTCTGGTTTCATCGTATAAGATTAGGAGTAAAAAATGACAAAATTGGCACGCTTCTTGCCCCCCCCCCCGCACACAGAACAAAAGTTCAGTAATTAACGGAACTTCGAGCTTCCTCCGACGTCTCGCCGTCGTTTCGCTTTTGGCGACTTGTGTTTCATGCGGCCTGACAGGATGCGGGGATGACAAAAAAGACGACGATACCCCCCAATGTGATGAGGCTTTAAAGCCGGCTACAGCCACCAGCTGTGATTGTGTGGACGGTTCATGGCAATTCTGCATTTATCCGGCAGGTGATAAATGCGCGACATCGAATTGTGGCGCAGGGACGGTTTGCGATCCCAATACAGGCGATTGCGTACCCAGCGGTGGTGGATGCAAATGCGACGACGGCAGCGATTGCCCCAATGGTGACAAGGCACAATGTCCGACTGCCACAGACGCTTGCGAAGGCAAAGCCTGTAAAGCCGCAGGAACATGCAGCGACAATGCTGGTGTTTGCGCATGCAATAATGGCGGCGATATTGCTGATGACTGCGTAGCAGCGACGGACGCCTGCGACGGCAAAGCCTGTAAAGATGCAGGAACATGCAGTGACAATGATGGTGTTTGCGAGTGCAATAACGGCGGCGATATTGCTGATGACTGCGCAGCAGCGACGGACGCCTGCGACGGCAAACCCTGTAAAGACGCAGGAACATGCAGCGATAATGCAGGCGTTTGCGAGTGCAATAACGGCGGCGAAATTGCTGATGACTGCGTACTCGCCTCGGATGCCTGCGATGGCAAAGCCTGTAAAGATGCAGGAACATGCAGCGATAATGATGGCGTTTGCGAGTGCAATAACGGTGGCGATATCGATGATGACTGCGTACTCGCCTCGGACGCTTGCGAAGGCAAAGCTTGTAAAGACGCAGGAACATGCAGCGATGTGAGTGGCACCTGCACATGCAATAATGGCGGCGAAATTGCCGATGACTGCGTACTCGCCACGGATGCTTGCGAAGGCAAAGCCTGTAAAGACGACGGAACATGCAGCGATGATGGTGGGGTTTGCAAGTGCACGAATGAATTTACGCTCGACAACAATTGCAAGAGTGCCTGCGAAGGTAAAACATTACCCGAAAAAGCCACCTCGTGTTCTGAATGCTTCGAAGAAACCGGCACTTGGAATGAAGCCACCTGCGAATACCCGGCTTGTGTCGATGACGGCAAAAAAACAGCAGCGACATGCGACTGTGAAAAAGGCGTGTGGGCAAATTGCGATTTCTGCAAAGGCGTCACGCTGCTGAGCGGACAGGTCTGCGATTCTGCAACCGGCGATGTGACCTATGATCCCGCGCCGGCGTTAATCGTGGATGGTGTTCCAACATCAATTAATGAAGATACAGACCCAGATACTGATGAAATACCAGTGGTAACCATTAAGCTTAATGCCGAACCCAGCAAAGATGTAAAAGTTACCATAACAGGTCCTGATGATCAGAGGGCGGGCATTTATACATTATATAGTGGAAATGATTGGAGACGTCTGGGAAATACTTATGAACAAACCATTGAAAAAAGTAAATGGGACGAAGGTTTCAATATTAAATTTGCCCCTTATACAATGAACAACAACGCTGTCGACGGTAATATAGATTCTAAATTCACCATTACTGCATCCAGTGACGATCCTGCCTTTAATAGCATGGCAGCCGTAGAGAAAACCATCACCATCATCGATGATGACCAACCCGGCATTGTATTGAATTGCGAGAAGGATTTGATACAGATGAGCTGGGCTAAAATAATTGCTCAAGCAAAATTCTATACTAGCAAAAAAGATGATGATAATGGCATAACCGATACGCAAGTCTGTACTGTTAAACTCTCGAAGGCACCGACTGCGGATGTCACAGTACAGCTTACTGCCACACCTGAGAATAACACATTGTTAATTCCAGATGTTCAGATTAATGGAACCGCATTAACCGGTGCATTGACGACGACCACACTGACCTTTACCAAAGACAATTATAATAAAAAACAAACGATTAATCTTAAGTTCCATACGGAAACCGTGGATCCTAAAGATATACCTGATACAAAGTCGCTTAAATATACATTGGCAGTTAAATCGGACACGACAAACTATCAAGTTGCTGAGATTTCTAAAGAATTTTCAGTTCGTCCGATGGCGAAATATATTGTTTTTAATACCAAAGGTTACAAAAAACCCAATAAGTTGCCCAAGGGTAAATATCGTCTGCATGCCTGGGGCGCGAGCGGCGGCCTGGCAACCGATGCCAATATGGCCATCGACACCTCTTTCAATGAGGGCTTCCAGTGCGCAAATCACGGCGGTGCCGGTGCCTATATTCGTGGTGAACTGACGCTGACCGAAGCGACAGATGTTTATGTCTATGTTGGTGAGGCAGGCAAAGGTAATGGAGATGGCTGCGATGCTGCCTACAATGGCGGTGGTCAGGGGTATTGCTCGATTAACTACCCAGCCGCAAGCGGCGGCGGCGGCACTGACTTCTGCATTGGCCATGAAGACTGCAAAACACTCGATAAACACTGGCCGTACCGAATTCTTATCGCCGGCGGCGGCGGTGGTGGTACGCAATATGCTTCTTGCAAAACGAGTTCGGATAATTTTGGCGGCGTAGGCGGAAGTGCGACATGGCAAGGAGAATCAGGTCCCGGCAGTTGTCTGGTAAGCCATCAATGCTCAGGCTGGAGCGTTGGTGGACGCACGGCTGGATCTGCTTGTACGGTGAATCCGGATGTTACCAAACTTGGCAATAGCGGATATGGCGTTGGTGCAAGCGGAGGCGGTGAATGGAATCCTCAACACTATGGTGTCGGCGGTGGCGGCGGCGGCTGGTATGGCGGCTATTTCGCTACTAAATTTAACACCGATCTGGGCGGCGGTGCAGGGTCTTCGTGGGCATTTAAAGGGTCGAATGCCGCAGAGGACTGCAATGGTAAACAGATTGACAAATATGCACTCTCAAAGGTGGCCGGTCAAGACGGACTCGATGCCATTGGTGAGAATATAGAGTCTGGTGTGGATGATTACTTCCCATTCTTCAAAGACTATGAGAATCGCGTTGGCGATATCATGAATATCACTGCTCATGAGGCTCCCCAGATGGGCAACATCGGCGATGGTTATGCCGTCATTGAGGTGTTGTACGACGAATAAGGGTTAGACCTCACGCCCCCTTGTCAGTCTACGGGTGACGTTTCCCCTTTTCCCTCTCCACCGAGGCGAGGGAAAGGGGGGAGGTCATGCAGTGACAGGGGGTATGGGGTGAGGTTACTCCTTATCAATCCCTTACAGCAGCTTTCCCTTGCCATGAAACGGATGGGTTTGGCAAAAATCATCGATTTCCTTGCTAAGAACTTCATCCGGAATCGAATCGTAATGCTCCCTTTGCCATTCCGTGTAATCAAAATGGTTGGACGTAATAAAGTGGATAAATCTTTCTGTCTCAAGCGTACCAACTTGTTCACACAGGATTTTCATGCATTTGCTAGCCAAAGCAATCTCACTGTCTGGGCGGCTACTGTCGTTTCTTTCCATAACTGTCAAGCATATCCATAAATTCTGTAGGAGTCATAATGAAATGCCGAGCAGGATAATGTCTCATGTTACCAGTAACAAGCCAGGCATGTTCATCCTGTTTATCCATTGCGACTTCATAGAAAATGAGATCGGACTTATCAACGAAGGATTCTCCTGAGGGGGCCGGAAATATTTCGCGACCTTCAAGTTTAATCTGATCGATGATTCTTCTTACTTTATCTGGATTAAAGTGAAACTTAGGACGGTTCAGAACATCTTCATATTCATCAATGATTTCAGGATGATACAAAGGTATGAATTTTTGTGACATGAGTGCATCAACCACGCGAGCGGGTGGCGAGTCTAGCCCTTTCGAAAGCAACGCCGATACGATGACATTGGTGTCAATGACTACGAACATGTTTGCATCCTCTTTTTGCGTTCTTCCCTCGCTAAGCGAATCTCCTCGTTTATCTCATCCAGAGTCAGCTTGGGATATTTTTGGCTTTCTGCACGAATCTCATCAAAAGCCTTTTTGGCTTCCAGACGGATTCTTTCGCGTTCTGCAGCCTGATTTTTCGTCTCTTTCAGCTCACTGATTGTTCTTAGCACTGCGCTAAGTTGGTCATCATTCAACGCATTAATTTCGGCAATGGCTTTTTCTTTTAATGGCGACATCTCGTTACCTCTCTCAAACTGTGGCAGGAAAAATGCCAGTCTTTCTGCAGTATAACATTTCTTCAGATACATTTCCAACAACGGAATCCAAAAGTATGAGGCCGTATTGCCGCAGGCAATAGGCCGAAAAGCGACGCGTATCCCGCAGGGATAGCGGCGTATCCGAATGCAAACGCCCGCGTATTGGCAAGGGGGCTT
>JAGACY010000181.1 GCA_017613855.1 Pseudomonadota bacterium | reverse complement strand
CTGCCGTTGCCGGCATAAGCTGCATCAATCCCATCGCACCTGCATGGCTGACTGCCCGCGGGTTAAAATTGCTTTCAATCTTGATGACTGCTTTAATAAATGCGATTGGAATCCCATAACTTTCGGATGCCTCACGAATGATAAGATCATAATTCTGAGATGTATCTCCCGAATTTGCATTCACGGATTTCGGTCTATCTGACGAATTATCATCGCTATTTGCAGCTGAACGTTTGGATTTGCCGGAATCTTTAATGACTTCAAGCAACTTTAAATCACTTCGGGGCTGAGTCGTCAGAATGATTTCCCCGTCCTTAGTCTGATAGCGGTAAATATCTGCAAATGCAGGAAGGGTAACCAACCCCATACCGAACAAACTCAAGAAAAAAATGAAGTTTTTCATATAACAAATCTGAATCTTAATGCGCATTATCCTCGCATCCCTCACGACATATCATTTACTGTTCAGCCCAATGCCTGACTTTTTTTATGAATACGCATTTTGACACGCTATACATAAGAAAACGTAATGTGTTGGTTCGGAATGGAGGGGGCGCCATTTCGCACTGGTTTGCGAAAGCGACACATAAAAACAATAAAATATTGCGGATTCCAAAGGTCTCAAATCTTTGGCGAGGTCCGGAGCAGAGCCCCGGCTGAATAGTCACACATATCATACCCGAATTTTTACTTGCTTCAACTACAGAGGGTTATGCTTCTAAATTGATGTGACAACAAAAACACAAAAAATATTGATTCACCTACCTGTAAGCGCTAAACTTCCACCGTCTGACACAGGGAATGTACCCTGTCGTCTTTTGAATTGGAGCATTGCCCATTTTTATGAGCGGTTCATGAAAGGGAGGCTGTGTTTCCGCAAAATTTAGACCGCACCCCATCTGGTGCAGGAGATGAAAAATGTCGAATAACAGTTATGTATTAAGTCTTGGCAAAACCCCACTGACACGCCTTGAACGCATTTCTTCTATTGTTGGTGCTGATGTTTTCGTCAAGCAGGAACGCACCAATCCCTCTGGCTCTGTCAAAGACCGTATTGCCTATTATATGGTCAAAGACGCGATGGAGCGTGGAATTCTTAAACCTGGCTCTTCAGATGTCACGATTATTGAGCCGACAAGCGGAAATACAGGTATCGGACTTGCCGCTATCGGTGCAGCTCTCAAAATTCCCGTTGTCCTCGTTATGCCGGAAACCATGAGCATTGAACGCAGAAAGCTCATGTCCATCTACGATGCCAAGTTTATTCTCACCCCCGGCGCTGCAGGTATGAAAGGGGCTATTGCCAAGGCAAATGAAATTGTCGCGGAAAACCCCAATCATTATTTCATGCCGATGCAGTTTGACAACCCGGCAAATGCACGTGCACATTACGAAACGACTGGCCCAGAAATAGCCGAAATCCTCGGGAATGATGTCGATCTCGTTCTTGCCGGCGTCGGCACTGGTGGCACACTGACGGGAATTGGCCGCTTTTACAAAGAACTCAACAATAATATCCGCATTATTGCCGTCGAACCCTCCACTTCACCTGTGATTGGCCAAAAACTCAGAGGCGCAGATATCAAGCCCGGCCCACACGGCATCCAGGGAATTGGTGCTGGTTTCGTCCCCAAAGTTCTCGACATTTCACTTCTCAATGATTCCATCGGCATCGAAACTTCCGAAGCCATTCATCAGGCACGCGATCTCATTCATCTCGATGCAATTTCTACGGGTATTTCCGGTGGTGCCAACATCGCTGCAGTCCTCGAACTCCACCGTCGCGGTGCGATCAAACCCGGTTCCAAAATCGTCACGGTCATTCCCGATGGCGTCGACAAATACCTCTCGACGGCTCTCGGCGAGTAATCCTATCTGTTTTGTAAAAAAACGCCCCATTGGGGCGTTTTTTTTTACCATTCGATTCCAATTGCAAATTGAAAAAAGCGAAGGCCGTTAGGCCTGAGCAAATCCGTTTGTAAAACCCAAAATCTCCCAAATCATTTCATCTCAACGATTCCTGCGAACCCTAATGTTTTGGCATCCATAATTCCGCATTCCGAATTCCGCATTCCGAATTAAGAACGCCATTCACCATTAGCTTCAGACTTTCCCTTTAGTTTTGTAAATTCAATTGCGCATTACGCATTACGCATTACGCATTAGAAAACAATTCCGCATTCCGAATTCCGCATTTCGCATTAACGCAAATGGCGCGGGCGTATTGGGCTATGCCCAATAGACCGCGCGGCAGAGCGTATTGGGCGCAACCGCGCCCAAAAGCGACGCCAACATCACGCTCTAAAATTACTGCCAAAAAACGAATCCATGTTATAATTAATGAGGCGTTCTTTGCCTTACTCTTTACTATGGAACAAAAAAATGGATTCAATCAGAAGCACGATGCATCAGTTGTTGACGCTGATGGTCAAGCAGGGAGCAAGTGACCTGCACATTTCAACCAACTCTCCGCCAGAACTCAGAATCGATGGTAATCTCGTTCCGCTCAAATCGGAGCCGCTCACACCTGCCCAAACCCGCGCACTATGCTTGAGTCTGCTGTCAGATGAACAACGTACGCGTTTTGATAAGGAAAACGAGCTCGATTTTTCATTCGGTCTGGATAATTTTGCGCGATTTCGTGGCAACATTTTTATGCAACGCGGCGCGGTTGCAGGCGCATTCCGATACATCCCCACTAAAATTCGTACCTTCGAGGAGCTCGGCCTGCCTGAAATCATGCGCAAAATGAGCGAGTTGCCGCGTGGTCTGGTACTGATAACGGGGCCGACTGGATCGGGAAAATCCACGACGCTGGCGACCCTCATCAATCATATCAATCATAATTTTCCGAAGCACATCATCACCGTCGAAGATCCGATCGAGTACATTCACGAAAACCACTCCTGTCTCGTAAACCAACGTGAAGTTGGCACCGATACAGAAAGCTATCACACGGCGATTCGATACATCCTGCGACAGGATCCCGATGTCGTATTGCTTGGTGAGCTGCGTGACAAAGAATCCATCGAAACCGCACTCGTTCTGGCCGAAACAGGGCATCTTGTCCTCTCGACATTGCACACCAACAGCTGCGCACAGACCATCAACCGTATCGTCGACGTATTTCCTGCATCACAACAGGACCAAATTCGACTGCAGCTCTCATTCGTGCTCGAAGGTGTCGTCTGCCAGCAGCTCATGCCCAAAGCATCGGGTCGCGGCCGCATCATTGCGCTCGAAATCATGGTGGCTACACCGGCTATCCGAAACCTCATCCGAGAAGATAAACTCCAGATGATCTATTCAACCATACAGACGAGCCGAAATAAAAACGGCATGCTCACGATGAATCAGTCTCTGGCAAATCTCTATCTCGGCAAGCAAATTACGCTCGAAGAAGCACTCTCACGCTCAAGCGACATCATTGAACTCAAGCAAATCATTGGCATTCCGTAAGGAGTTACTATGACGATTTTCCAATATCGTGCATCCATCACGGCAACAGGTACCTCAACTCGCGGAGAAATTGAAGCCGTCTCTGCGGAGGCGGCCACACAAAGACTGCAGGCAAACGGACTGGTCGTCCATAACATAAAAGTAAAACCCGAAGGCCTTCCGCCATTCAAACTTCCGGGAACGACGGGTATCTCAAACCGGGAGCTCGTTATTTTCTCCAGACAGCTCTCCACGATGATCGACTCCGGTCTGCCGATTGTTCAATGCCTCGATTTGCTCTCAAGCCAAGAACCCAACTACTATTTCAAAAAAGTCCAGCGCGATGTCAAAGCGGATGTCGAAACCGGTATGACATTCGCCGATGCACTCAAAAAACATCCTGGCGTTTTTTCTCCACTTTACTGTTCACTCGTTGCAGCTGGTGAAATCGGCGGTGTTCTCGATACCATCTTACAGCGTCTGTGTACACAGCTCGAAAAAGCCGATGCACTGCGCCGTAAAATTAAGGGTGCACTCACTTATCCTATCGGAACCCTCGTCGTCGCCATCGTCATCCTCATTTTCATGCTCGCAAAGGTCATCCCGACCTTCAAAGAAATGTTCGAATCAATGGGCGGACAGCTCCCCGGCCTTACCCAGCTGCTCGTCGATTTGTCCGAATCGGTACAGAACAACTTCATTTGGATCATTCTCGCACTCATCCTCATACCGACTGTAATCATCCTTGCACTCAAGCAGCGACCTATCAAAAAAGCCGTCGATACCGCCATGCTGCACATGCCTGCAGTTGGTATCGTCATCAAAAAATCCGCCGTTGCTTCTTTCACACGAACACTCGGGACAATGGTTTCATCCGGTGTACCGCTCATGGACTCACTCCAGATCGTCAGTGACTCCGTTTCAAACATCGCTGTCCAGGAAGCCATTCTCTTTGCCCGTTCCCGACTTGCCGAAGGTTCGACACTCGCCGATCCGCTCATGGTCACTGGCGTTTTCCCGAACATGGTCGTCCAGATGATTCGCGTCGGCGAAGAAACCGGTGCACTCGATACCATGCTCAACAAAATCGCCGATTTCTACGATGAAGAAGTCGAT
>JAGACY010000180.1 GCA_017613855.1 Pseudomonadota bacterium | reverse complement strand
GCTTATCAGGGGTACAACATTTAACTTTGCATGTAGTTTCCAAAAGCCCGCAGGGATTTTGACTCATTCATGCCAAAAGTAAATGCTGTAGCCCTGAGTTATCTGCTTAATTCAATTGCCTAAACGTCAATAATGTTGGAAACTGAAATACTGCGGCATGCAGGCCGCCCATTATCAGGTGACAAATACATGAATAACGAAGAATTAACGAGGGAATTTGAGAAAGCGCCCAAGAGCCTGATGTCTGCCAAACCGAATGAAATGCTGTTTGCAGAGGATTATCCCGAAGGCCGCATGAAGATTGTTTGTGCGGCCATGGATCAGGATCTTGAAACTCTGCGATCCTATGCTGCAAAAGTGATGGCACAGCCGGAGGGGGCCAAACATCTCGTGCGTGCGCTGAATAACCTGAAGGCCGTCGAGCACCACGGTGCGATTGCTTTTGTGCGCGTTATCTTTGAGGCACTGAAGGATGACTGGGACAGTGATACTCAAATTCTGAAGCTGCTCCAGATTCTGGACAGTGTGAATGAAAAATTGCGCACGGGACTTGGCTGGCTGGATGAAATTGTCATGCATTGGCTGGATGAAGGTAAATTGTCCCAGGAAAACCGCATGAATATTTGGTTTCACTGGTGTGCAGCCGTTTTGCGTTCGAGCCCCGAAGCTTCGCCGCTCATCGAGAATATCGCCCCGCGACGCCTCAAGAATTTGTCTAAATCTCAGGCTCAGGCTTTGCGCCAGCGGTTTAAGGACGAGAGCCAGCCATGGGATATGCGCTCGGCAGCCATGTACCTCATGCTCGGCAATCAGCTGATTTCTCTTGAAGATGCGCAGTCTTTTGTGGATGAAGCCTATGCTTCATTTCCGCTCGAAGCACTCGAAGGCGTTGAAATACTGGCCATTGCCGTCGAACACGATGCCTCTATTTTGGCCGAATTTGACGTCATTCAGGCTAAACTGGCGCAAATTCGCAAGGACAATCTCTATCTTCGCGATATGAATGAGGTCAATTTTACCGAAGCATCCACAGCCATTTTGAGCAATCAGTCCGATTTGCCTGGGACAGCGATTGAAATTGCCATGGAATTGCAGGCTTTGGACAAGAATAAACGCATGATTGCCAGTGCCCTGATCGATGATGCCCGCTTTGCCGATTGGCTCTATCTCGCTAAAAAATATCGCGTGATAAAAGTGTTAAGCGGTTTGTTTTTTGAGCATTTTTGCCCGGAAAATCCCGTTCTCATGTCGTGGAGTACCGGTATTGTGTCATCCTTGCTCGAGTTAGAGAATGCAGATGCATTATTGGCGGAATCGTGGAATAATGCCGTCGAAACCGGGGATGTGAATGCATTGCGGCAAATGCAGCCCCAATGGATTGCATTCTGCAAATAATCATCGCACCGCGTATGCAATAGCGGTGCGCCGGTGCGTATCGAGCCTTGGCGAGATAGCAGCCGGCAACAAAAATGACAGTACTCATCGATGGTCGTATTATGAATAAAGTGATTATTTTGTTGTCATTGCTGGTGTTTTTAACCGCCTGTTCCAATGGTCAAAAAGCACCTGCTGCGAATGATGCTGCGGACAACGCGGTGGCTGTTGAGGTGAAGAAACTACCGGAATTGAATGCAGAGGATATCCGCGTCGTTGTTCAAGATGGTGGGGCTGTCGTCGATTTTCACTGCGAAGCGAGTGAGGAAACGAACAGGATTACAGCGGTACGCGTCGATACGGATGTCCCCCAGCTGCTTTTCAGAACCGATGCAGAATTCAATCGGGTTGCGGAAAAACCATGCGATTTGATTATTCAGGATGACATCAATGACGATGGCTTTATGGATGTGCTGACGCCGATGTCGCTCGGTTTACAGAATGCTTATTATTATGCCTGGCTTTGGAGTGAGGAGGCACATACGTTTATCATCATTCAGAATTTTGATAAGCTGAGCAATCCCACGATTGATAAGGAAAAGAAGCAGATCAGGGCCATTTCTCATACGAGTGCCGCAGAACATGAGGCATCTTTGTGGCAAATGATTGGAACGGCGCTGGTTCCTCTTCGGCGCATCGAGGTAAGCCCATGTGAAGCGGATGAACCTTGTTTTTTGAAGAAAAGCATCGTTTACGTCAATGAGCGTCCACAGGAGACAGTTACCAAAATCCCTCGTTCGGAGTTCAATGAGCAGGTTTTCGAGCTTTAGCTGGTTTGTAAAATGACACCGTCAGGTTTGATGATTATCGGTTATCCCGCGCTCGCGTGTATCGTTCTCGGGACTGCTCTTGTTTGTACGCTTGTATCCGGTTTTTTGATTCGCCGGTTACCAAAAGGGCGTGTGTTTGCGCTCATTGCTGTTTTTCTGCTGACGGCTGTCCTCTTCAGTGTGTGGTTGTACTATCGGTTTAATCTGCCGTTGGTGCACGTTGAGGTGATTCGGGGGCTTTAGTTTTATTCCCGGGGTTATGGCACGCTGTGGGGCGACCACATTGGGTCGCCCCTACGCTCGCTATGTTTTTATTCTCATGGCTATGGTTCGCTTTGGGGCGATTTTGCGCTTACGCGGCGGGCGGTCAAGGG
>JAGACY010000179.1 GCA_017613855.1 Pseudomonadota bacterium | reverse complement strand
TCGAAGGCACCTGCCAACCCAAAGATGCAACGACCTGCGATTCGGATGAAGCATGCAGCAATGGCATGAAATGTGATGAGGGTGTCTGCAAAAACATAGTCAATGTCGGTGATCCTTGTGATGAATCGACTTATTGTGAAAACAGCACTTGCGAAGATGAGTTATGCCGCCATTACGGTGAGGTTGGAGAAACCTGTGACAACGTAACCGAACTATGCCAATTCGGTTTGGAGTGCTATCAAACCGGTTTTTGCTATACGCCTCTTGAACTTGGCGAAGAATGTGATGAAATCGAAAAAATATGCAATTCCAGCTACACATGTTCTTTAGAAAAACAGATCTGTATCCAAAATGCCCATTATGGGGATGAATGTGGGGATGAGATTTATGCAGAATGTGACAGTTCCGAGGAACTGCAGTGCTATGACGGCAAGTGCCGCAAAATCTCAAAGGATAACACCTGCGATGAAAATACCGTCTGCCCCGAAGGAGAAATCTGTTTTGAAAGCGGCTGCATTACCAAAGCAGAATGCACCAAAGATGAGCAATGCCAGGCCGACACCTATTGCTGTACCGAAGATACATGTGAAACGAAGAATATATGTGTCTCCTACGAAACTGGACCACGCGGAAAAACAAACGACGAATGCAAATATCAAACAGTTCCCGGACTATTCGAGGCAGACATCCAGTGCGAATGGACAGGTCCGGAAGCAAATGAACCTTTCCCGGATACAAAGAGCGTTGTGACACCGGTTTTGGTTTCACCATCACCCCATGATACCGGAAAAGCCAATGCTTTATATATTCTGACCTATCCGCAATCATCGGCAGGAAGCGGAGATATTTCCTTTAGAAACAGTGTCATTCGCATTTTAAACGGCGAAAATTGCAAACTGCTCGAAACTGTCTATGACGAAAAACACAATCTCAACGGTGGGTCTCCCCTTGCCATCGCAGATATTGACGGAGACGGTATCGTAGAAATCTTTGCAGCGCGTTCACATACCTACCAATCCAAAGAAACGGCTCTGGGTGGGGTTGTTGCTTTTAAGTGGTCAGCTGAGAAGAAAAAATATGTTTATTACTGGCACCAGGTAGATGGCTTAAAACAAAAAACATTTGGCTGGGGCGGTGTTTCTCTGCACGATATTAATGGTGACGGTGTACCGGAAGTCATCACGCCCTACGGCGAAGTATTGGATTCCAAGACAGGCAAAAAGCTCAATGGTGACCAGGAATTAAAGGTAAATTCGTTCTTCCCAGTTCTCGGTGATCTCGATAACGACGGCATAGTTGAATACATCGACCCCTCCGGCAATGTTTACGAATGGTCTATCGAAAAGAATAGTGACAACAGCATTAAATCCCAACAATGGGTCATCGATTATCCCAAAGCGAACCTAACCGGCGCACGACAGCAGAGGCTCAACGGGTTTGCAGATTTCGGCACACCGGGTGCGACTCCCGAAGCGTTCGACTGGAATCATAAGGATGGTATCGCTGAAATTGTATCGACATCTTCCCAAATTGGCGTTGACTCATCCACGAAAGACAGCCATGTTTCAATATTCGCTCTGATCAAGACCAAGAATGCAGATGGAACCGAAACCAAGAGCCAGCAACGCATTTTCTTTGCCAATGGTCTGTTTGGCGGTGGTGCCCCCACCATTGGTGACTATGATGGCGATAATCTTCCTGAAGTAGGCTTTGCTTTTGGCGATCATTACCGCGTCTTTGATCCGCTCTGCAAAAAGAATACGGAAGGATGCGCATCAGAAGGCGTGCTCTGGGAAGGTATGAATCAGGATAATTCCTCCTATGAAACGGGGTCATCGATCTTTGACTTCGATGCTGACGGACATAATGAAGTGGTCTATGCAGACGAATGCTATACCAGAATCTACGATGGAAAATCCGGAGATATTCTTTTCTCTGCGCGCCACACGAATCGTACCGTATTTGAATACCCCGTTGTCGTCGATGTCGACAATGACCAATCCGCAGAAATCGTCATGGGTGCAAATCCTGCCAATTATAACTGCCCGCTCAAGGATACGTTCCATCGCGGCGTACGCTGCCAGGAGAATAACGACTGTACTTCCAATGTCTGTGAGGATGGCTTCTGCAGATGTACATCTGATGATGAATGCAATTGGCGCAAAGGCGCTGATGGTAAAATAAAAGTCGAGTACCTGTGCGACGATCCGCTCGAAGCAGACAAAGCCAAAAACGCCAAGAAAATCTGCCGTGCACAACGCCCCAACAAAGATCCTATTTTCGGCATCCGCGTCCTGCGTGACCGCTATGATCGCTGGGCAAGTTCGCGCAATATCTGGAACCAGTATTCTTACTCCATCACAAACGTCAATGATGACATGACATTGCCCAAGACTTCGGCATGGAAGCAGAATTTCCTCGATCCCAAACTCAATAACTACCGCGCCAATTCACAAGGTGCGCTGGGCATGAACGTTGCCCCGGATATCACAGGAAAACTCGACAAGAACAATCTCTGCGTCATTTCCGGGAAAGACAACACCATCACGCTTAAAGGTGTCGTCTGCAACCGCGGTACCAAAACAGTCGGCTCCAAGATGCCCGCATCCTTCTATCAGGTCAAAGAAGGTGGTGAGCTCGGCCAAAAATACTGCACATCCTATACAAGCGAGAATGTCCCCGTTGGCGGATGTCTCGAAGTTTCATGCTCGCTCTCCGGTGATAATTTGAATGACACGACCATTCGAATGGTCGTCAATGATGATGGCGAGGGTGGCCGCACAACCGTCGAATGCAACTCCGACAACAATACGGATGAAGTAAAAATCGACTCGTGCCAGGTCAATTAATGTGTGGCGCCGGGCTTTTTTGACAAATGCGCCCGGCATGACCGCCGCTATTGCTGATGGCAATACGCGGCGGCTTTTTTTATGATAAGAGCCACCTGGAATTATTCGTCCGTTTCTTTAGGGCTCTCTTCCAAAGCTTCTGCCGGAAGATCATCTGCCGCCACTTCCGGTGCTTGATCGGAATCCTTCACTTCGGATGGAGCTTCTTCGGCCTGTGCCTTTGATTCCTTTTTCCTGGCTTTCATTTCCGCTTTAAGTGCTTTATCTTCAGCTTTTTCGGCCTCTTTCTCGGCGGCTTCTCTCATTTTTTTGTATCCATTCGACCATTTGTCGAGTTTGGCATAATTCTTCTGCTCAATGGTCGTTTCTTTTGCAACGCCAAGAAATTCACACACAATCTTGGTCAGAACATACGAATCGAAAAAAGCAATTTTTACAGTCAGAGTGAGAAGAAAGGCTGCCCCAAACCAAGCCAGTGTATTCACGCCAAGATCGCGGGAAATCAAAAAACCGGGAACGAAGAAAATCGCAAATGTGAGCAAACACAGGCCAATGTGAATCAAGCTGACTTTCAAACTTTTGCGTCTAAACGACGGCCAGCTTTGAACGAGGATGGTCAAACCATCGACACACGCAGCATTGATTTCATAATCTTTACATCGCAGGGCATAGGCGAGACAGCATTCATCAATGCAGCTCATTGCAGGATTGCAGATGATCTGCATGCCAAGGCCGCCGGATTTGGTGGGGGTATCACTCTCGAGCGAAAAGCCTCGCGCCAGAACGCGACGAAGTTCACGCTGAATGATGCGGACATTGCGACCGAATTTGTAAAACTGCCGATTGTTGCCAAAACGTTCACTGACAACATTCTTTGAAAATTCCACAGGATTGCTGGGAACAGACTCTCCATTGTCGGCACGCTCAATAATGGCAAGATGCCCCATCTTGATGCTGTAACCCAATTTGCTCATGATAAGATAATAAAGGCCAACCGCAACGAGAAATGAACCGCATCCGATGGCAATGGAAGTCATCAAATCAAAAGCCATTTTGGTAATGACGAGCCATGCAATCGCGCCAATGGCAAGGCAGACAACGAGACAAAGCAATCCAATACCGGCTTTAAGCCAGCTAAAAATCATGGTTTTTCGG
>JAGACY010000178.1 GCA_017613855.1 Pseudomonadota bacterium | reverse complement strand
TCGGCGCATGACACAGGCTTCGCGGGCGCTCGTCGATGATGTCTGTTACGTTCCAGCGGCGCTGGCGCTGCATCAACGGCCGGGTGTGCCGGGCATTCGCAGTACATTCGGCACCATGACAGAGTTATTGAACAGCCTGCGTCTGATGTTTTCCCGACTTGCCAGCCATCGTTGCCCGAATGGGCATTATCTCGAGGCGAATATGGATGTGGCCGCCGAAAGAGAACAGGTCTGTCCGGTATGCGGTGCACACTTTTACGGCCCCGGCGCAGAGGATTTGGCCTTTAACAGTTCTGGGGCATGTCCGCACTGCGAAGGCACAGGTGTGGTGCGAACAGTCGATGAATCAACCCTTGTGCCCGACGAATCTTTGACGATCGACGAAGGTGCCGTCCTGCCATGGCAAACGCTGATGTGGTCTTTAATGAAAGATATTGCGCGGGAAATGGGCGTGCGCACGGATGTGCCTTTTTGCAAGCTGACAGCAAAAGAACGCGAGATTGTATTTCATGGGCCGGCCGAAAAAGTACATATATTATATCATAATGAAAAGACGAATACGGCCGGTGAGATGGATTTTACCTATTACAATGCCGTGTATACCGTTGAGAATGCGCTTGCCAAAGTCAAAGATGAAAAGGGCATGAAGCGCGTGGAGAAGTTTTTAATGCAGGGGGATTGCCCGCACTGCCACGGCACGCGGCTTTCAGAAGCAGCGCGAGCACCGCGTTTGCGCGGCATTTCGCTCGCAGAGGCATGCGAAAAGACGTTGGCCGACCTCATCGATTGGGTGAAAGGCGTACCGGAATCGCTGCCTGTACCGATGCAGCCGATGGCCCGCAATATTTGCGAATCCTTTTTAGATACCGCCAAACGACTCGTCGATTTGGGATTATCCTATTTAACACTGGACAGAGCGGCTTCGACGCTTTCGACCGGAGAACGCCAGCGTACCCAATTGGCGCGCGCAGTGCGCAACCGGACGACGGGCGTTTTATATGTATTGGATGAGCCTTCGATTGGGCTTCATCCCTCGAATCTCGAGGGTTTGACCGGTGTCATGGATGATTTGGTAGCCGATGGCAATTCTGTCATCCTGGTCGATCATGATACGCAGGTTTTATCGCATGCAGACTGGATTGTTGAGCTCGGTCCCGATGCAGGGGCCGGCGGCGGCAATGTTATCGCAGAAGGTCGAATTCCATCTATTATTAAAAATACAAATTCCAAAATCGGACCTTTTTTAGAAAATAGAAAGCATTTTCAGGTGCTGGAAAAAGTAGAATCCGCGCATTTGTTCGATAATGGAAAAATAGAATTATCCACCTCTCAGATTCATACGGTCAAACCGCTGGAAGTATGTTTCCCAAAAGGACGTTTTACCGTGGTTACCGGGGTATCGGGATCCGGCAAAACGACGATGGTTCTCGAAAGCCTGATACCTGCCATCGAAGCCATGCTTGAGGGCAGGAGACTTCCGACACATGTCAAAAGTATATCAGCCAATGGTATTCGGCATATTAAACTGATCGATGCTACGCCGATCGGCATCAATGTGCGCTCGACGGTGGCGACTTATGCCAATGTTCACGATGAACTGCGAAAAATATATGCCAAAACCGCGGATGCAAAAAAGAATAAGCTCAAAGCCGGTGATTTTTCGTACAACACCGGTGATTTGCGGTGCCCGACGTGTGACGGTACCGGTGTCATCAGTCTGGATGTACAGTTTTTGCCGGATGTCGATATACCGTGCCCGGATTGCCGTGGTTCGCGCTATGGGCGTTTGGCCTGGTCGGTCAAACGTGTACGCAAGGACGGCATTGCCTGTTCTCTGCCGGAACTGATGGCGATGAGCATCGATGAAGCCCTTCTGATTAGCGATGATTTGCCCATCGTGAGCCGCCGCATGGCAGTTTTGCATGACCTTGGTCTGGGCTATCTCACTTTAGGCGAAGAAACGCCGAGCCTTTCGGGGGGCGAGGCACAGAGATTAAAGCTTGCAAGTGAGATGGGGCGCGGGCAGGATGATACCATATTTGTCTTTGATGAACCGACGATTGGCCTTCATCCTCTGGATGTACGAAGCCTGCTCAAAGTCTTTAAACATCTCATCGACAAGGGGGCTACCGTCATTGTGATTGAGCACGATTTGGATGTCATCCGCAATGCAGATTATATCATCGATATGGGCCCGGGAGGCGGCGAAATGGGGGGACGCATTGTGGGAATGGGAACACCCTCAGATATTAAAAAGAGTAAGAACAGTATTACGGGAAAATATATTTAATTCGGAATGCGGAATGCGGATTTGTCGCGTCTAACGATGTTCACTTTCTTTATTCGAAGTTATTATCATTTGATAAAATGAACGATTTTATAGTAAAATTACAGTCGTGGGATTTCAGCTCATATACCCATGAATTTGCACAGGAGTATCTATGAATCGTTCAAAGCGTCTTTGTTTTATTAACGGCCAGGTACTTACCAACGGTCTTATGCTGAAGACAGATATTCTCGTTGAGAATGGCAGAATTGCATCATTGGGTGACAAAAGCTCTTTTGGTTTGACGGATCAGGATGAACAGATTGACTGCACCGGCAAACTCGTCATGCCGGGCGTGATTGATGCACACTGTCATATTCAGCTCGACACGGGAATTTTTAAGACGCCCGACAACTGGGCCATTGGTTCGCGCGAAGCTGCTCGCGGGGGCATTACGAGTATCGTCGATTTTGTCGGCCCCGAGCCGGGCGAAGATCTGCGCCATGCACTCGATTTTCGGCTTTCACAGGCCCAATCAAGTGTTATCGACTATACCTTTCACATGACTGCACTCGATGATACCCCACAAACGCTCAATGCTATCCTGCAGTGCCCGTCCTGGGGAATTTCGTCGCTGAAAATATATACGACTTATCGCCCCAACTATTATCTTACCGACGAAGCCATCATACACATTCTCGAATGTGCTGCCAAAGCCGGACTCGCCGTACTGGTTCACTGCGAGAATGATGCCATCGTCACGAATGAAACGGCCAAACTGGGTCAGGATAATCTTTGGCGCAATTATCCCAGACTTCGCCCGGCGATTGCCGAAACCGAAGCCGCTGAACGCATCATCAAACTGGCTGAATATACGGGGGCTCACATCGTCATTGCCCACAATTCATCAGACAAAACCGTGGAAGTCGTGAATGAAGCCCGTCGCCGCGGCGTGCACGTTCATAACGAAACGGGGCCGCAATATCTCTTTTTGAGCGAGAATGACAATTATGAGAGTGCAGAGCCGTGGCGGTACATTTTACAGCCGCCTTTGCGCAGCATCCAAACGCGCGACAATTTGTGCAAACTGGCCGCAGCGGGTGATATCGACATGGCGATTACCGATCAATGCAGCTACACTCGCGATCAAAAAGCCAATGCACCCACGGGTACTCCCGGTGGTTTGCCCGGGTTCGAAACGCTTTTGCCACTGACAGCCGCAGTTCCCGGCATGACCTGGACGCGCGCGGTGCGCATGCTATGCCAGAATCCTGCTCAGATTTATGGATTATGGCCTCACAAAGGAGACATTTTACCGGGATTTGACGCCGATATTGTCGTCCTTCGCGATGAAGAATTTACCATCGATGAATCGAAGCTGTCGGCATTCGCGGGCTATTCTCCATTCCACGGGCACAAAGCGCGCGGCATTGTCGAACGCGTCTATCGCCGCGGAGAAGAAATCGTGTGCCATAACCAAGTGAAAGCCGAGGATGGTTCAGGCAGATTTATTGAAATCAAACAATAAGGTTACGTCTAACCTGCGTTGAGACGATGTTCACAGGGCATCCCCTACGGGGATAATTTGAATGAATACCTTTAATCCCCAGGTAGGCGCTACGCGCCAACCTGGGGATACACGCCTTGAAGCCCTATGGGCTTCCTTTAAAGAACCATGAAAAGGTATATCCACTGTCGTTAAACACAGCCATCACTATTCCAAATTAAAACAGCGAAGGCCGTTAGGCCTGAGCAAATCCGTTTGTAAATAAAACAGCCTCCCGGTGCAATCAGGCCTCCAAACGTTTTTCAATGCCTTCTGAGAACGTGAGCAAATCATCAAAATGCCAGGTGGCAAGCTGATCCAACGGTGTGGGCTGTGCATTGACGATACAGACTTTGGCGCCGTTCTGCCAGGCATAGAGCGGAATTGAGGCTGCAGGCTGTACAGTCAGGGAGCTTCCCAGAACGATCATGAGTTTGCATTTCTTTGCCCAGTCAAAGCAGGCATCGAGTGTATCGGCATCAAGCGATTCACCATAAAAGATAATATCGGGTTTTATGACGCCACCGCAGTCGCAATGGGGTACTTCATTTCTCATGACAATCGGTGCAATTTCATCGTAGCTGAACGATTTATGGCACTTGAGGCAATGATGTTTCGACGGTGAGCCATGGACTTCAAGAACATGTTTTGACCCGGCAGCCTGATGAAGCACATCGATATTCTGCGTCATAACACCGCCGATTAAGCCCTTTTCCTCGAGTTTGGCCAAAACTTTATGCACAATATTGGGATGATACCTGTCGAGGCAGTAACAGAATTCCTGTGACCATGCATAAAAGATGGAAGGATCTTTTCTGAAAAGCGGAATCGATAAAATATCTTCGACGGAATGCCCCTGCCAGGGTTTGGAATAGACCCCATCTTTGCCGCGAAAATCCTTGATTCCCGATAAAGTTGAAGCTCCGGCCCCCGTAAACACCGCTGTATCAGTAGATGTTTTAATTGCCTGCCATAACGAATCCATCGTTTTTTCGTCCATGGTTGTTCTCCTATATTCATGTTTGAACAATGCACCACATGCCAGATGATAATGTATTCCCCCAAAAAGATTATGTCACGCTCTTTTGTGTAAAGAAAACCGGCTTCACGTTACTACTCTGCCGGGGCTCTGCCCCGGACCCCGCCAAGGGACTTT
>JAGACY010000177.1 GCA_017613855.1 Pseudomonadota bacterium | reverse complement strand
TAAAAATATAAAAAATTATACAAAGAGAGGCGAAACCGACCGATTAATAACAATACTTAGCGTCACATTCCAATTTGCCAGTTGCGGTGACATAGACTTTGCCGTCAGTTCCGCCGACAGCCCCATCGATATGACCGCCCGTAATCTTGGCAGTTCCGGTCGACCCCACGTAGAGGACTTTTCCGGTTTTACTGTCGCAGCCAGATATTTCGCCGCCATCCATGTCCATGGTGCCAAAGATACTGACACAACCGCCCAATCGATCCGATTTACCTCCACTAAATTTACCGCCATGAATCGTGAGTTTTCCGGTAGACGATACATTCACGATGCCACCATAACCATTTTTATCACTGACAGAAGTCGAAGCCTTTCCATTTTGGAACACGCCATTACTAATCGTACATTCGCCACTGATGGAAATCGTGCCCCCAATTCCGCCGTTGGTGGATGTTCCATCGTAATGCGATTTTCCCCCTTTGAATGTACCACCATGAATAAATGTCTGTGTGCCCGAATTACCAACGAAAACAGTCCCCATGGACTTATTTTCGACTTCACTCGCATCATAAATACCATCATAAAAATAGGCTTTTCCGTAACGTGCCCACACGACAGCCCCCAATGCATTGACGTTAGTCCCCCTTGCTTTAAGTGTTCCATTATGTTTCGGGCTGTTGTCCATCAGAGCAAGAACAACCCCAGGGTTATGAAGCGAATACATGCGTGCATTTTCTTTACCCAGATAGGTATGCCCATTGAGATCGAGACAAATTTCAGCATTCTTTTCTATCGACATCTGACCAGATAATTCGCCATCCCTCACGAGCCGATAATGCCCACTCCCAAGCGGAAGCGCTGTCTGATTGTACCAATTTTTCCATTTAACTTCTTTACCGCAATGCTGACACTTCGAAATGACGGGAGAGGGGTATTTAGCTTCCTCTTCATCCGTATTTGCTACACGTTCAGCAATAAATGCCGCAATTACATTGTTATCCTTATCGCTCACAATCCAGACTCTATCATGATTGCGGAATCGATCCGTTATTTTAGCCTCTTTCTGTCCAGCCACAGGTACGAGAATTCGTTTCGTTTCTGAAGTAATATTAAATTGTCGCTCTACGCCTTCGGAGTTGGGTGATGAATTCAAAATTACTGAGTTCTTATCATAAGATTCGACCCAGTAATTAGCGCACCCTAACACATCCCCGGCATCTTCGACGGTACCAACTTCATTTACAATGCCGTCTTTTTCACCTATCGAGCCAAGCTGAAACTTATCAAAGTTTTCAGCTACCTCTTTGGAAGCAAATGTTTTCGTCACTGCACTGCCATCCTGAGCAGTCAAATTAATGAGATATTTACCGGAAGTTTCTGCCCTGTCTTTGGGTGTACCTGCATGATAAGTATCAAAGTCTATATTCCAGAAAACATTCTTTGAAACATTTACTGTCTTTTTGCTTTCTATTTTTACTTTATAATCGAAAGATGCTGGTTTATTCTCATATTTACTCAACATATCAACAAAAGAATCCGCAAGTTTCTCTGCAGTTCCCTTTTCAAATCTGCACGAATCAGCTTCATAACACGTATTGTCGTAAGCATAATCGGATGGCAGATAACTTTGCGAGCCATTACAATACCCCATGATGAGCGTCATCTTAAAAGGTGCGCCATTTTTTGTAGTTTCTTTCTTTACAAAGGCTGCATTGCCATCGAACAATTCAAAGGGAGCACAGGCAAGCCCCACATCTCCAAAGCCAAGTGTACTGACATCAAAATTCCGTGTATCCTCTTTAATATTATATTTTGTTATAATCGCACTGGCATGATAGGGGCTGTGAATTTTACAAACCGCCATCAAGTCACTGTTTGTCATTGTGCCTTCAGGCTTATAGTTTTTGTCGCATACTTTTACGAGATTATGATTGTGATTCGGATCATCCGCTTTTAGATTTTTGTTATTGGAATCATTGATGACTCCATCATCCGTCCAATCGCCGTTTATTTTCTGTGCCACATCAATCAAACCATTCTCCGAATGATTGACATTACCTGTAAAAGTCAGCTTGGATACCTGAAAATGCCCCGGTTGAATGACAGACATATTATGATTATAACAATCGACGACACTTTCACTAAACAGAACGCCATATTCTTTGTAGTCCGTCGTTCTGTTCTCCTCGGCAATCATACTGGTAGGATTTACATTCCCTGCAGCTCCCTGCATATAAGAGCACCAAACATCCAGTTTATTTTCTACATTATTTCGGATTTGCCCCACGATGTCTGCCGAAATATCAGTTTTTCTGCCTCCGCCCGTTCGTGTGACATGCACCTGGAAATTCAGCAATAAAATATCTTTGGCTTCTTTGCGTTCAAATTGCAGTATCTGTAGTGTATGATCTGCTTCTGTTTCGTGTTTTACTATTTTCCCGGAATTGAAATCGCCAAAATTGGGACCGGCATAAGTACCATTATCCAAAAGATAGTGCCTGACAAAATTCAATCCCTCCACCTCAATATTACCTGCCTTGAGGGTTGCCGGAGCACGATCCGCAAGCGCATCAAAAGCCACCTGAGTCAGTGCATCAGCAAGACGTGTCCGATAATACTTAATTCCTATAATGGCTTTAAGCTGTGCTTCTTTGTATTTGGAATAATTCTCTTCTTTATATGTCGCATATCCCATATCAGGAGCCGAATGCGTATGTGATCCCTGCAGGAATATGTTTTCTTTGGGGATACCAGTAGCCTCGCTAACAGCATTGACGACATAATTCAAATACTCCGACCTCGCCCCAATCAAATCGAGCATAAACAGCAAGACTGTTGCTCCGTTTTCATCTGTCATAGCCACACAGTTGGCATAGAGAGGATCCAGATACCCCACACTCATGCGCAGATACGTATTGCCGTAACCCGCAAGTGGCATACTGAACGTCGGCGTAATACTGGTTCGAGCAAACCCCGCACGAAAAACGTTCTCCTCGACATCTGCCGGTTCACACGTATAAGTCGATTTATCGCAATGGCTGCCTTCCGAACAGGTTTCGGCCACGCCCCATTTCAGACAACCTGCATCATCCCGGATGCACTCAAGAATGTCATTATTCTCACCACATTCTTTCTTACCTTCTGTACTGCAATCATTCTGACAATCGAGATTACAATTATCCCATTCGCCGGTGTCTTCGTTGCAGATGCAGGAATCATTGTTTTTTTGGGAAATGTCGCAGGCTGAGGTGATGTCCTCGCAATTCTCCCATTCGCCGGTATCTTCGTTACACGTGCAGGAATCATTGGTTTTTTGGAAAATGTCGCAGGCTGAGGTGATGTCCTCGCAATTCTCCCATTCGCCGGTATCTTCGTTACACGTGCAATTATCGCTTGGTTTCGCGCCGGTACATACATCCGATGCGGGGCAATTCCACGTGCCATCTGCTTTGCATGTACAGGAATCATCCGGTTTTTCACCGGTACATTCTGTCGTTGGCTGACAGTCCCAGGTACCCGTATTTTCGTTGCAAATGCAGGAGTTATCTGGCTTCGAGGAAATGTCACAGGGTGACGCCATCTCGGATTTGCCGCTGTCGTCACTGCATGCTGACATCCAGCATGAGGATAAAACGATCGACAGTGCCATAAAAAAACGCGGATTCACGGGATGGTATTTCATAATGCTCCTCATAAGCGAAAAAGGTGGATTCCCGAAGACTTAGTCTTTATGACTCGTATTCCGAAACATAATAAATTATAGCAAACCTTTTTTTGGTGGGGTAATCTGTTTTGCAGAATATCGCTCAGCATGCTATGATTGTTAGTTTGTTTTGCGATGAACACACACGTTCACACTTTTTACATGTTTTGCACTTTTTTTCTGCCCCAAAACAAGCAACGCTCCCCAAAAGAAGGATAATAGGATGTCAAACCATTGGAAACTCTTACTCAGCGTCTGTGCCCTGGCGTTTATTACGGCCTGCAGTGAAGGAGAATATAATGATCTTTCCTGCGACAGTTCGACATACGTCCCGAACTGTCTGGATCGCGTACATCTCATGCAATGTCAAAAGGACACGCTTGTAGTCGTAACCTGTTCTGCCCTGGACTATTGCGGGGAATCCACGACCGGCGGAGATGCCTGTTTACCGATCTACCCGAATTACGACCCATCCGGCAGCCAAACCAATCCGAAGCCCCAAGAGAACGACTACTTATGTACTCCGGGAGCAGTGAGATGCAGTCGTGATTATATTCAAACCTGCAATGGTTATGCATGGATCAATGCCGAAACACCTTGCGAGCATGGCTGCCTGAACGGAATTTGCCAAACAGAAGACGAGCCTACTCCCCCACCCGACAAGCCAGTCTCAGAAATCGCCGAATGCAGCGATGACACAAAATGCGAAAGTGGTTTTGCGTGCAATGCCGGTTCATGTGTCCCAGAAGACATGCTCAATGCCAAAGCGGGCGATCCCTGCGATGAATCGTGGTACGAAAATAATATCTATGAAATCTGCCGCGAAGACGGCACTATGCTGTACTGTGATTATGAGTCTGATGTTGACTGGAATCTCGTTCTCGTGGAAAATAAGTGTGATAACGGATGCACCAAAGTCTTCACCGAAGCAGGCATGGTTTACAAAGATCAGGATGTTTTCGTAGCAGTCTGCAAATCCGATGATTGCAAGAACGACAATGAAGAAATGACCATTTGCATGGAAGATCCCATGATGGGAGCGTCACTCAACACGTTGCTTTGCCTGCCGTCGACGAGCGGTGATCCTGCCCCCATAAATATTTCATATCTTTATGATGAAGTTTACTGCATGAACACATGCAATGCCGACAGTACAGACTGCGATGATTACGGTTACAAAACCGGCTTCTGCACTGACTATGAAGGCAAATGCGACGAAAATAACGTCTACTGGTACTGCATTGACTTTGGCATCGGTGTTGCCCAAGGCGTCATGGAATGTTCAAAGAGCGATTCCATTTGCGATGCCGTCCAATCTGAATTCGGAGAAGAATACGGATGCTGGGAACCTTGCACGGAAATTGGCGATATTAAACAACGATGCGACAATGATCCCAACTGGGGTGACCATACCTTGTGGACCGGCACATGTACGGATTTCGGAAATGGCCAAATCTACTACGCCTATACCTACGAAGACTGCGCCAACTTATGTGATGAAGAAAAACTCGAATGTGTCGTCCTTAACCCCGGTGACGCCTGCGATAAACATGCTTTCAATACTGAATGCATCGGCAATGCAATGACAGCCTGTCCAAATGAAACCGTCGTGCTCGGCCGGGACTGCAGCGAGTATGGCGAGGAATATTTTTGCAGTACGGTCCGAGCTATCGGCGAATGCCGCGAAAAATGCACCACAATCGGCGAAACCAAAAGCGAATGTATCTACGATGCAGAATGGCAGGATGCATTAATCTATACCTATGAATGCATGCCCGATGACAGCGGCGAACTGGCCTGGGTTGCCGCCGACGAAGACTTCTGTTCGAGCCATCAATGCGCAGATGAAACAAGCTGCGTCAAACTGGTCGACAATGAAGGTGAACCCTGCCCATCCGACATGGAGGAATTCTGTGCCGGCGATGCCGTCGTCTATTGCGACGAAGACGTCGTTACCGCCATCAACTGCCAGGATTATGACGCCAAATGCGGCGTTGCTACCATCAATGGAACCCCCGTTTCCGATTGCTACCAAGAATCACAGCAATGCAACACACTCGGAGAAAAACTGCAGCAATGCGTCGATTCGTTCTTCTTCTCCTATGAAGTTTTCTATGAGTGCATGGACATTGATATCGGGCGCTATTTCGCTGCTGTCGAAGCTTACTATTGTGACAACCAATGCAATGAAGATGCTACGGCATGTCAATAATGTTTTTGTGTAACGCGGGCTATTCGGCCTGCGGCACGAATACGCCCTGCGTGCATCGGGTAGGAGGCTAGCCATTAGTTGGCCAGCCGTCCTCCCACACCACCGTGCGTACCGGCCGGTACACGGCGGTTCAAAGTACGGAGTTTGCAGCAGGTGGATTGAAACGCTCATATATACTTATAAGCGTTTTGT
>JAGACY010000176.1 GCA_017613855.1 Pseudomonadota bacterium | reverse complement strand
TCTAATGTTAGCCAGGTTTATACAAAGGATATCGGCAACATTAAAGGTAATAGCGTTACGGTTGATAATATTGAAGCAGTAAGCGATAATGCGGGCGGCCTTTTAGGGTATGATGACAGTTCCGCAAATATTAATGCGGATTCTATGACCTTTAAGCAAGTTTCCGGACGCAAATATGTGGGGGGATTGGCAGGTCATTATCGCGGTTCCGGGTTGATTCTGGTAAAGAATATCAGTGTTGAAACACTTAGCGGAACTGAAGAAATCGGTGGTATGATCGGACGCAGTGAAAACGGAGTTCTGCAAATTGATTCTGCTCATGTCGATAATGGATCTATCACTTGCACGAAATCATGCGGCGGCGTGATTGGATATTTTACAAATAAGCAGTTCCTGCTGTCGAATATTGAATGCAATACTAAAAAAATATCCGGTGAAAATGAATTGGGAGGCTTTGCTGGTACTGTCAGCTTCGATATCTCAAACCTGATAACCGAATTTAAACAGATTAGCACCCATACAGAGTCCATTCTGTTGACCCGAACAACGAATGCCGAGGATTATGCCGGAGGGTTCATCGGGGTTATGAAACTGGGGGCAAACAATGATACCGATTTCGTAAGGTTTTCAAATATTATTTCAAGTGTTGATCTGCTTGATTCAAAACATTTTACGGCAGGCTTCCTGGGACATGTCTACAGGGGAGGAGATAAGAAATACAGACAAATCATGATGAATGACATTCTTTCGATTGTTTACAATTTCAATGATCCTGCTTCGGTAGAAAGTAATCCTGCTGGTCTGTTCTCTGTCGTTCAAAAACATATTCATATTAATGCTAAAAATGTCGTATCAATCGCTGTTCTTCCCGAAAGTGCCCGTATACATGCGCTGTTTGCACTTTTTGATGGAGAAGAACGCTTCGCACCGGAGAATGTTTACTGGTACCAGTTCGGCGGTTATTCGGATAATACAAAACTGACGGCAGAGGCCGTTACTGAAGTCAATAATATTACAAATGAAAATGTAGATCAGATTGTCGATAAACTCAATGCATCTGGCAACTCCAAATGGGAGGTAAAGACAGACGCCGAATTTTCCGGACAAAAGTATAATATCCCATGGCTTTCTTTGTAATGCCGGAGGAATGATTATGAATTTTTTTAAACATATCATTTTTTTTGCTATGGTGCCTTTATGCTTTAGCTGCACGCTGGAGGGGGTGGATACCGATGGTGATGGTACGCCCGATACAGAAGATGCTTGTCCGTATAACCCTTATCTGCAAAAAATTGATAACCTCTGTACTTGCGGCAATCTTAAGAGACCCGGTCTTGAAATAGAATCGTGTATTTGCACAATGCTGAATGGCCTCAATATTTGCGGCTTTGAGAAGAATAGTGGTGATCGGGATCATGATGGGTGCAAAGATTATTGGGATGAATGTCCTCATGATCCCAATAGATTTAGGGTCGGCAAATGTGGCTGTAATTGCATTGATGCGGATGATAGCGGATTTATGCCGGACAGTTATAAGCAGGATATGTCGTTTTGCCCAAAAGTCGGGAGAGTGAATGACGGAGATACAGTCGTAATAGATGATCCTGGCACGGGTACAGAGCCCGGCACGAATGACCCTACGACACCCGGTCCAGGCACAGATCCTGGCACGGGTGAACCCACGACGCCCGGTCCAGGCACGGATCCCGGCACAGGTGAACCCACGACGCCCGATCCCGGCACGGATCCCGGCACAGGTGAACCCACGACGCCCGATCCCGGCACAGATCCCGGCACAAGTGAACCCACGACGCCCGATCCCGGCACAGATCCCGGCACAGGTGAACCCACGACGCCCGATCCAGGTACAGATCCCGGCACTGGCACAGATCCCGGTACAGGAAGCGATTCGGGGAAGACTGATCAGTGTCATGAGGATCAGGTTAGGTGCAAATCACAATGTGTAAATGCAGCTAAAAAAGGATATCTGGGGACAGATGGCATGAATTTCAGGGAAGGCCCCGGATATTCGTTTAGCTCGGGGGGATCGTATTCTTTTCATGATATATTCAATATCTATGGTTATGCTTATGGCCTGTCGAAGGATGGAAGACAAATACTTTGGCATGCTGTTAAAGAAAACGGTAAAAAGTATTATGTCGCATCCACGCATACCTATCTTTTACCGATGAGTGGTTCTTGCAATGGAGGTACGGTCAATGTCAGAGAACAGCCTGACAGGGATAGCAAAGAAATTACCATCATCACGCAAGGAACCGTTGTTACAATCGATAATTATGTTTCCGGGTGGTTTCATCTGACTGCACCGGTAAATGGATATATCAAAGCCAGTTATATTGATTTGGCACCAAGTGACGGCACTTCCGGCCTGTCAGAATGTCCCCTGTAACAAGAAGCCGCCGCGTATTGCTGCTGTGCAGCAATAGCGGTGGCCAAGGGCGGCGTATTCGCGTAACGCGAATAGACGCCCCATGATAAAAAGCGAAGTCACATGCGCTGATTTACATGCGCTCGTAATAATACATAAGATCCCGGAGCGTGCGGGAAATCGTTGAGAATGTCAGTTCGGACAATAGAATGAGGAGCTCATTATGAAGACAAAACGTTTGGCTATGGCATTGGTACTTGTTGCGGGAACCGTTGTTTTTGCTGCCTGCGGCAGCGATAATGAAGACAATTCTGGTGGTGGTGCAGGAAAACTCCTTCATAAGCTTGTCAAATCTGAAAAAACACGCGTTGTCAATCCAGCCGTTCCCGATGCGGAGATGGCAGCTTTTGTGATCGGACAATATGATCTCAATTTCGATATCATTCGCAAGAACAGTGAAATTGCCAAAAAAAATGCCATGATTTCGACGTACAGTATTCAGACGGCTTTGGCTATGGCATGGGCCGGGGCGGCCGGAACGACGGCTTCCGAAATGCAAAAAGCGCTAAACTTTGGTGATCATGCGCACGAAGCTTTGAATAAAATCGATACGCTCATTATGTCAAAAAATACCGAAGCGATAAAATCCGAGTATGAAGAGATGGATCCCATCGAGATTCGTACGGCTAACGATCTTTATTTATCGCCCAATTATACATGGGCATCAGCCTGGCTCGATACGCTTGCTGCTCATTACGATGCCGGGATTACAGAGATGAACTTTGCTGCCGATCCCGAAGGTGCCCGAAAATATATTAACGATGCCGTGAGTGAGGCCACGCATGAACGCATTAAGGATTTAATCCCTGAAGGAAGTATTACAACTAACACAGAACTGGTACTGACCAATGCGATATACTTTAAAGCACCCTGGCGAAGTGATGTTACGAAATCCAGTGAGCCACTCATATTCAATAGAGCGGATGGTTCTAGTGTCGACGCCGAAATGTTGATGGTGAGTGATCGTCTTGGTTATGCCAAAGGTGATAACTATCAGGCTGTGAGTGTGGATCTGCGTAACGATGCGTTCGAAGTCATGTTCGTTTTACCTGATAAAGGTAAATTTGATGATGTGTTAGGCGCGCTCAATGGTAAGATGGTTGACGATATATTTGCTGTTATGGACTATAATAGACAAGTCCTTTTGTCATTTCCTGCCTACGAGTTTACGACGTCGCTTAAACTGAACGGAACACTAAATCAATTGGGCATGAAACAAGCGTTTGGTGGCGCCGATTTTTCGAAGATGACTGTAGAACCGAATGATATGTATATCTCTGATATCTTTCACAAGAGCTATATCGGTGTCGATGATAAGGGGGTCGAAGCTGCTGCTGCAACGGCACTGATTGCACAGAGTGAAGGTGTAGAAATTAACGAAGTCATCCTTGCTCTCGATAGACCATTTGTATTTATGATCTACGAATCAGATACCCATACACCGCTGTTTGTGGGACAGGTATTCGATCCAACAGCGCATAATTAGCAATCAGCCATAGATGACATTGCCCTGATTGACTCTAAAGATTGGTATTTGGGAGCTTTAGAATATCATTGTGGGCATTGTCATCTGATGATGTATGATGCATCGCGAAATTTATATTCGTCTATTTCTTTTTAATTTTTAACTGCTGTCCTTTTCGGATAGCGCTCTTCTCATTCAAATCGTTGAGCTTGAGAATTGAGGAAAGGGAAACACCATATTTCTGCGCGATTTTTGAGAGAGAATCGCCTTTTTGGACTGTATGAATAATATATTTTCCGCTTGTATGAGTTTTGCCTTCTGACGGCTGAGCTTTGTTTCCGGATGACGATTTGGATGATGATTTGCCAGAAGCTTTTGCAGCTGCTCTGGCATTTTTTGCATTTTTGCTGCGTTTTGCTTCGAGCAATGCCAGATGTTCTTCGGATCCGCGCACGACGGGCTGAACTTCATTTTCGGCAAAATAACGCACATTTTGCAGATTCGTTGAAGACGTGACGAAGATTTGTAAAAACATGTGTGGCCGAAGTTTTGCCCAGATATCGCATTCATTCCATAAAGCAATTTGGTTGGGCATGACGCCAAATGCATCAGCAATTTCGCGCAGACTGTCTCCCTTTTGTGTTTCATAAAAAACGCGGGTGCGGTCGCGGAAGTCGAATGTTTCCGGGGAAATCAGCGCGATCGGGCGTGCGTCTTCATCTGTATTTGCTTTTCCGGCGCGTTCGCTTCCATTCGGAACTGTAAGTTCTGTGCCGTAGGCAGCAGCCTGTTTTGCTCCCAAACCATTTAAATTTCTCAACACGCGTGCGGGAATGCCGATTTCTTCTCCGAGTACTTCGATGGTCTCGCCAAATCGCAGCGTGATGGTGTCTGAGGCATTGGCATATTTCTTTTTGACCTGATCGAATCTCTCGACAAATTGGGCATGTTTGCCTTGTGGAATTCGCAGTGCATAGATATCACCGGGCGGAGTGACATCCTTGAGCAGTTCGGGATTGAGTTCTTTGAGTGTATCGACCGGACATCCGGCGGCTTCGGCGAGTTGGTTTAACTTGGTATTTCCTGGGACATCGACCAGATCAAAGACGAAGGGCGGCTCAGGTTTTAGGCCTTCGAAGCCAAATGCTTCGGGATTTCGTCCGATAATGGCAGCCGCGAGTATTCTTGGAACGTATCGGCGTGTTTCGTCATACATGGCGCCATACTGAACGAGCTTAAAGTAATCGGTAGTATTGTAGCGGTCGATGGCGACATTGACGGTTCCCGGACCGCCGTTGTAGGCAGCCATCGCGAGTGGCCATGAATTGTAGCGTGCGAATTGCTTTTTGAGATATTTGGCGGCTGCGTGGGCGGCTTTGATGGGGTCGAATCTTTCATCGACGTATTCGTCAATAGTTAGGCCCATTTCGACTCCGGTTCCTGCCATAAACTGCCACATGCCCGCAGCGGATGCCGGGCTTTTGACGCGGGTTTTAAAGCCACTTTCTATCATGGCAAGATAGAGCAGATCTGTCGGGACATTTTCTTCTTTGAGTGCTTTTTCGAGTACCGGACGCCATTTTTCGAGGCGTTTAAGCCAGGTTTTCATCGTTCCCGAGGCGGCGTGCGAAAAAATGGCAACATATTCCTGAACGGCAGGCTGATCGGCACAGTCCAGTCCAAAAGGCATGGCTATGGGGCTTTTGGAGTTTGCCATTTGGGATCGAATCTGTGCAACAGCCTCTTTCATCCAACGGGATGTCTTGCGCTGAAGACCGCGGGATTGCTCGGGGGCACCGTCCCCAGCACCTTCGAGTAAGACATGCATGGCCGAATCGTGGGATAATTCCATCAGGTTGCCAGGCATGAGCGTACCAACAGCGCCTGATTCCTGGCGGTCGTCTGGGGGGAGCAGTGTTCGCTCCAGAACTCTGACCTGGTGGATTTCTTCGTATTCGTTCGTCCCTTCGGGGGCATCCTGGGCTATGGTTTCGTCAAAAAGAGGCGTGTCATCTGCGTCTTCGGATTCGGTCGATTCCGCATTTTCTGTGGTTTCGACAACTTCGACGGTGTCTGCCGTATCTTCTTGTGCCAGGACTGGGCATGCCCATAATAGGAAGGCTGCAATTAAGGCTATTTTTAATGTTTTCATTGAACTATCCCTGTTCTTGACGTTCCTTTGGGAACGCTGAAAGGTGTTCTATAACCCATATTGACGGGATTGTCAGCTTTTGGAGTATTGTGCGCTCCCGGGGGGCAAACCATGCCCACGAGAATCAACCCAAGCGAGACGTAGGGGCGGCCCAATGTGGCCGCCCCAAGGCGAGCC
>JAGACY010000175.1 GCA_017613855.1 Pseudomonadota bacterium | reverse complement strand
AGCCTTTTGCAGAGCGTTCAAAAGCCTGTGCGGCCTGTGAATAGCGAGCAATTCTTACAGAATCGACACCAATTTTATAGGCAGCGTGTGCGCGTTCTTCGGGGTTTGGGGCATCATTTTCGAGTGGCTGCAGCAAAGCGACTGCAGCAGCCCAGCCTTCGCGGGATTCTTCGAAAGCAGAGGCTTTAAAACGTGCAGCAGTTGATAATTCCTTGCGATGAGGGAACGATTGTTCGATGCGCATCATCGTTGAGACAGCTTCATCTGTCTTTTGGGCGTCGGCCAGAGCCACGGCTTGTTTGTCAATGGCGAAGGAAGCCGTATCTTCGAGTTCCGATTCAGTATAGTGCTTAAAGTTTTTCTGTTCGATGAGCCACTTGGACCAATATTCTATTTTTTCGTAGTTATTGGCTTTATTATATAATTCGAACATTGAACCAACAGCGACAGCGGCATACTGATGATCGGGGAAATTGCTTACGATTTGGTCAAACCGGCCTGCGGCCTGGTTATAATCGTTATGTGAACGATAGATTTCGGCAGCACGCCATAAAAATGCCGGCGTTTCATCATCTTTGGGGTAAAGAGCTGCATATTGCTCTGCAGATCGAACAAAGCCCAGTTCAGCTTCAGACAAAGGCTCAGCTTCGAGTACAGCAGATCCTCGCTTTTCTTCTACGAAATTGGTCGCTTTGGCTGAATTGATAATGGACCATTCCGGGTCTGAGGTCGCAAGAATATTGGCATAAACAAAGACCTGGCGGTTTGCTGCGACTTTGATTTGTTCTTCACGATCTGTCTTATCTTCCCAGGAGATTACTTTTTGATATGCGGTTGCGGCCTGCTTCAATTTGTCCAATACATCAGAGGCCAGGGATGGCTCTGTTTTGAGACGTTTGCCATATTCTTTTTTGAGTTTTGATAATGCGGCATCCGAGCGCTCATCCAGTACATAGGCATACGAATAGTAAATATCAAAATCCGTTTTTTCGTTAGGATAATACTTGATCTGCTGCAGCAGCAGATCTTCGGCATCTGCCCAGTAAGCATCTTTTTTCGACAGATCGTTTGTTTTTTCGGCATTTTCGATCGATGCAACGGCAAGAATATACAATTGATAGGAGGCAAACTTGCGTGCACTTTCGAAGGCTTTCTTGTCATCTTTATTGGCTGCATACCAACTGCTTTCAGGGCTGACAGCAGCAATGGTTTCTCGCGTTGCGGCTTCGGCATCCTCAGGTCGGTTTGAAGCTTTTAAAGCTTCTATTTTTGCCAGCCGCCAGTCAATGGCATGGGGATGATTCGGATTCTCCTTAACTAAATCTGAATAGAGTTCAATTTCTTCTTCGAATTTGCCCTGAGCATCGAGGATGCTGCCAAGTTGTTCAACTTTATCGCGGGCTTTATCTTTGGGGAGCTTGGTGTTTAAAAATGCGCGTGCTTCTTTCCAGCCATCCGGAAGTTCAGCATACGTCGTACTCAAATCGTTTAATGCCTGATTCCTGAATGAGATCTCACCCGATTTCAATTTGTTTTCATCGATTTGACCTTCCGAATCGACGGCAGATACATAGCGGGAATCAATAGATTCGATGACCTGTTTAAATAATTGAATAGCAGTTAAATAGGATTCATCATCAGCAAGATTGAGATAGGTCCATGCTAATTTATATTGAGCATACTGATAATAGGCTGAATTCGGATATTTATCGATAATCGTTTGATAGGCAGCCTGTGCAGTTCCTGTATTTTTTTGTGAAAAATAGAATTCACCCATGGCGAGATAGGCTGCATCCAGGTCTTTATAATTGGGATAACTTTGAGTGAGCCGGTGCAGATAGCTGATGCCTTCTTTGGATTGTTTGTTTCGAATCAATGCATCACCGAGTCTGAATAAAACATCATCCATGCGTTCGTAGGATGGGTAGTTCGCCAGAATTTTACGGTAATCATTGATGGATTCGTGGTAGTCGGCCTGAGGTTCTTCGGGACATTTGGTTTCATCATCGACGCAGTTGTCGAGTTCTGCCAGCCAGGCTCTGCGCGCGCGAAGATAGGCATAGTGAGCGGTTTGCCAATGAAACTCGGCAATTTGTCCCAACCATTTGGGGGCATCCGGATTGAGCGCGTCTTTTTGCAAAAGCTGCTCAAACTCTTCTACGAGTGCTGCATTCTGGGTTTCTACACGTTCCATGAGTGCATCCACATCTTCGGGAATTTCTTCACGGTACTCGTAGGGTGAGGATGCTGCAGGTGCTGCAATCGTTCTGACGGGCGCAGCATCCGGCTTTTTGGCTTGTTTTATCAGGGTTTGTGCAACCGCCGATTTACCAAAATCTTCCTGTGGATTGTCAGCCCATGCATTGAACGGGTTCAGAAGGGATGCGGCCAATAATATAATGAAAACAGAATATCTCATTCCGATTGTTTATATACCTTATAAGAAGGCCATGTCTCATAAAAGAGAAAACCAAAAATTAAACAATACTTAGGTCGTGTACGGCCATTGTGTTGGGCATAGCATAAGAACCTGAGCTTTGAGCATAGACTCACTCCAAGCTCTAAGCTCTAAGCTCCAGGTTTACCAACACTCTCGTCATACATAGCCAAATTTATCTTCGCCCTTTTGGTTTTACACCTTTTGCAAAGGGACGTTTTTTGCCCGAATCTCCGCCATCATGGCGTGTTGCATGATCATCGCGGCGTTCATTGCGCGGGAAGCTTCTTCTTTCTTCGTGTTTTTCATCTCTCGGGAAACTACGTTTTTCGTCCCGTTTGTCATTCCTTGGGAAACGGCGTTTTTCTTCGCGTTTTTCATCTCTCGGGAAACTTCGTTTTTCGTCCCGTTTGTCATTTCTCGGGAAACTTCGTTTTTCGTCTCGCTTTTCATCTCTCGGGAAACTTTTTCTTTCTTCGCGCTTTTCATCCCTTGGAAAACTACGTTTTTCTCCGCGTTTTTCATCCCTTGGGAAACTTCTTCTTTCTTCGCGTTTTTCATCTCTCGGGAAACTTCTTCTTTCTTCGCGCTTTTCATTTCTCGGGAAACTTCGTCTTTCGTCACGCTTTTCATTTCTCGGGAAACTTCTTCTTTCTTCGCGCTTTTCATCCTGAACCGTGCCTTTGTCATCCCAGCTTGCATGGAAAGCACGTTTGTCATCATGCTCATAACGGGGTGCTGTATCGCGTTGCGGACGGCGTCTTTCTGGTTTATCTTCGATTTTAAACCGCGATGGCCGTGTACGCTTTTCGATGCGAAGCTTGCGAGTTTCGTCTTCTCGTTCGAGTTTTTCTTTGGATGGTGCAACCTGACGCGGCATGGTACGTTCTTTGGGGTTAAATCCCCGTGCGTATCGGATTCCCGTTTTGGATCTGACGATGGGCACGTCACCAAGTTCTCCGACTTGTGCATAGAGTGAGGCAACTTCAGCCTCGGTCAAGTCGCGAAAAGCACCGAGTGCCAAACCATCGAGTGTCAGGTTTCCGAAGGCCACGCGGCGGAGTTTCATGACGGGATAGCCAATGGCATCGCACATTCTGCGGACGATGCGGTTGCGCCCGATATGCAGTTCAATTTCGATCCAGGTATTGTTTCCGGTAAACTTGAGAATGGACACGCGATCGGGTTTGGCGAGTCCGTCTTCGAGTTCAATGCCGAATTGAAGTTTTTTGAATTCAGGGGAGGTATCTTTGAGTTCTCCGCGTACTTTGGCATGATAGACCCGAGGTACTTTAGCTCCAGGATGTGTCAGCCGAAAAGCCAGATCGCCGTCATTGGTCAAAAGCAGGAGTCCTTCGGTATCCCAGTCGAGGCGGCCCACCGGGAAAACACGCGGCATGGATTTGGGAAGCAAATCGATGACAGTCGTGCGATGTTCCGGATCGTCGAGTGTAGTGATGCATTCTGCGGGTTTGTGGAACAGGATGTAATTGCGTTCTTCGGAATAAAAGACCGGTTTATTATCGACTTCGACCCGGCTTTTTCCGGGGATGACATGCACGCCCATTTCGGTGATGACGCGTCCGCTGACTTTAACGCGTCCCTGTTCAATGAGTTCTTCGGCATGTCTTCGGCTGGCGATACCAGCAAGACTGAGAAATTTTTGAATTCGAATGCCCTCTTGAGGAGCTTTTTTATCGTTTGACATTGAGTACCTTCTTTATGGAGAAAACTCCATCACACAAAATAGCGGGCCTGCACCCGAACGGTGAAGCACTCTACCACAAGGTGAAGAGGATTTCATTGAGAAATGCCATTAATATGCAGGCATTGGCGTATGCCGCAGGCATAGCCAATGCGCCGCGGCGTATTTCGCTTTGCGGGCGGGACCGTGGTGCCGTCCCAAAGCGAAATAGCCCGGCCGCTATTAAAAATGTTGGCATTCCTTCAAACTAACGATAGATTGAAGGGGGGCAAATGGATGTCCTGATGATGGAATAATGCAATGAGCGAGATTGTATATTTTGATGCCAATCCAACCGTTCGAGCCATTTTAGGTAAGCAGTTTGAGCAATATGGCTTAAAACTCGTTTATCTTGAATCCCTCGATCAGATTGCAGCGGTGCTCAATGCATGCCGACATCCCGTAGTTATTGTTCTCGATATGTCGCGTAATCCCGAGAAACTGCCCTTTCTTCAAAGCGTCATTCCTCAGTATTTGAAGGCACCAGAGCGTTGTATTCTGATGTCGGTTCAGCCGACGACGCTGGCTCCCTATTTGCCGGCGAGTATTGACGAATGTTTTTTTAAACACGTCATTGAAAGACCGTTTAAGCGGCTCGATTTTATTCAGTTTTTCGATGAGATCGTCCAGCCATATCTTCAGAATTCGAAAAGTCTTCAACAAAGTGTTTCCAGCCTGGTATTGAATTCCGGCATAAGTCAAATCGTTTCCCAGTCGCTTCAGGTTCCTGTCGATAATTTCAGACAGGAAGTCGAAGATATTGTCATCAGTACCTCTCGTGCCATACCACTCTCACGTCTTCAGGAAACAGCTCAGGAACAGCCTCGTGATGATCTTGCCCGTCGGGATAACCGGATGTCGCGTCGCAGCCGAGGTGCGTATCCTTCTCGTTCCAATGCTCCCACTCCAAAGGAGCCACAGGCAAATTCGAATGTTCAGGAGAGCATGCAGTCTGATTCCAATCCCCGGTCATCCGGCATGAGGGAAACTCCGTCCAGAATTCAGAATCGGATTCGACATTCCTCTCATGCGTCACAGGCACATGAATCGCATTATCATTCTTCTCCTCAGCAATCAGATTCACAAGACCGCATCCATAGTTCGAATGCACATCATCCCGATGCGAACGTGCGTGCAACGCTTCCTGAGGTTCCAACAGTTCATTCCGATTCCCAGGTCCGAGCGATTCGGTCATCTGACAGTGGTGTACAGTCAGATTCACAAGGCCGCATCCATAATTCGGATGCGTATCATTCCGATGTAAATGAGCGTGCAACGCGTCCGGCAGTTCCAACTGTCCACTCCGATTCCCAGGTTCGAGCTGTTCGGTCATCTGACGGTGCCGTACAGTCAGATTCACAAGGCCGCATCATTACTTCGAATGCGCCACGTTCTGATTCAAAAGGACGAGCCATTCGTCCGGTTGTACGCTCACCTCACTCGGATTCTCAGCCACGTGTCAATACGCCGCGTTCTGATTCGCAGGTTCGGGAAGTTTCCAATGTTATCGTCCACGAACGTTCGGATGCTCAGAACCTGGTACAGCCTGCAGATGCAAGTGCTGATGTTTACCCCCTGAAACACCTGTCCCAATCTCTGCCAGTCGTTAGTGATGATGTTTCGTCCGATAAAATCACTCAATCGATAGATGCGCCGGTGGGGAATGCGTTTTCAGAGCCGATAAAACAAGCAGAACAGGTGGTCGGAAAAAGTGTCGAGATGATGCCTGTTCCGGCACTTATGGATGATGATGAAGTTGAAAATACGCTCAATGTTTCGCCTGAAATCATGAGTGGTCTCATCGATCCCGTGCCTCACTCGCCATCGCTCATTCAGCCGACTGTCAATGAATCAATCATTCGTACGAATTTTCAAATTACGTGGCTGCTTAATCTCATTCATCAATCCCACATGTCGGGTGATTCCTATACTATCATTATCCGAAAAGATTGTGATTTCATGATTATCGTTCTGCAAGCGGGCATTGCCGCGTGGGTAGAATATATTCCGGGTGGGCAGTTTATGGATGCGCCATCGTTCATTCATAAAATGGCCAGTAACTATCAGATGCCCAAAACGGAGATTCTCGCGCTGCTCAAGAAAAATGTCACGCTTTCGGACGCTCTGTCCTCACTGCATTTGGAATCGTTGATGGTACGATTGTGTGAGGATCTGTTTCCGCAAACACTGCGGGATATCCTTCGCTTTGAAGGCTGTCCGACGCATGTTTTCAGGAATGTGCCGTCGGAATGGCAAAAACTTGTCAACAGCCGGCCTGAACATACTTTGAACATTTTGCCTTATCTGTTTGTGACTGTACGCGATAATGCAGATGTTATTTTGCCACCCCAGGCGTTTCGTTCATTTAGATTTGCTTCACGTTCCAATCGAACGCCGCTCAATTATTCCATACAACTCAATCCTCACGAGAGCGATTTACTGGCAGCACTTCGTATGCCCAAACTGCTTCCTGAGCTGCGCATTTCGGGCAAAAAAAATGTCACCGATACGGTTTATCGTTTGTATTTGTTCGAATTCGTCGATGTCGTTTTTTGATTGTGTGAATAGGAATTGATTTGCCGGGGAATTGGCTTGTCCGGCTTTGAACGATTTTTTTATTCGCGTTAAACGGCGTTTTTTTTGGTGGGCCGCCTTTTTGGGAATACGGCGGCCCGGGCCGGGCTTTTATCATACGCCCGGCCTACCGGCGCTACTTGCGTACGCGCCGTTTTTTTGCCTGGAATGGCGAGATATGGTACATGTCTTGGGCACCTTTTGAGGCGCGTCTTTTATTTTAGCAATGGTCGATTATAATGCACTGGCGTAAACACTGGATATCCTTCATCCTCATGTTTCTATTATGGGTCTCTTTGGCAACCGCTGCCAGTGCAGCCCCAAAGAAGAAAGCTCCCAAGGCCCCGGAAAAAGAAACCATT